>CALUVP010000132.1 GCA_944324215.1 Candidatus Gastranaerophilales bacterium
CCTTCAGAGCCTATACCTGGAGCAGTAAGACGATTTGCAGCTCTTTCTACATAAAGTTCTTTCCCTGCAATGTACCCGCCGGCTTCAACTATTCCGCCGCCCGGATTTTTTATTAAAGAACCTGCAATTAAGTCTGCTCCGACTTCCAAAGGTTCTTGCTTATTAACAAATTCTCCGTAACAATTGTCTACAAAACAAATACAATCTGGGTTTTTGGATTTTACAACCTTACAAATTTTTGCAATTGTATCCATAGATAGTGATTTTCTTGTAGAATAGCCCTTTGAGCGCTGAATTAATACCATGGTTGTTGTATCATCAACCATTTTCTCTAACTTTTCAAAATCAATATCCATACCGTTTTTTAGAGGTACTTCATCGTACAAAACACCATTTCCGATAAGTGATGCTCTTTTTGTCTCTTCATCTCCCGCTGTTCCGATTACTTCTTGCATTGTATCGTATGGAGTTCCAGCTACTGAAAGCAATTTATCCCCGTATTTTAAATTTCCAAATAGAGCACAAGCAAGAGTGTGAGTACCTGATGCAAAATGTATTCTAACAAGAGCTTTTTCAGCGCAAAATACTTGTGCAAAAACTTTATCCAGAACTTCTCTTCCCAAATCATCATGCCCGTAGCCTGAAACCGTATAGAAATGTTCCGGTGCAACATGGTTATCATAAAAAGCTTTTAAAACTTTTCTCTGATTGTAATCTCTTATATCATTTATTTTCTCAAATTCTTTCTCTAAATTTTTTTCGGCTAATTTAAAATCATAATACATAACATACCTCTCGAGTAATTATAAAAATAAATAATCATAAGTGTCAAACATTATATATTCAAAATTTTCCGAAATATGTAATTTGAGTCACAAAAATAATAGGTCTGAGTATACACTTAGACCTATTACAATTATGAACCACTTTTTGCCTTAATAATTTATAAAGACTTCTGAATTTCTTGCATTTTAGCTTTCAATTCGCCAACTTTTAATTCCGCTAGATTTACTTGGTTTTCAAAACCCTCTATTGCTGCAGAATTACTCTTTTTATCTACTAATCCCCTTGAGGTCATAAATCCTCCCATTACACCTAAGAGTCCGCCTATAAATGCACCAGGGAAAGAACCAACTAACAACAATGTCGAACTTATCAATGCTCCTGTAACACCACCGACAGCGGCACCTGCAAAACCAAATCCCAATTCTTTTTTGATATCGCTATAAACTCTACTAGAATCTTCTTTTTCCAATTTTTTAATTTCATCATTTCTTTTTTTAATTATACCACTTTGAATCTTTAATTCTTCTTCAAGTTTCTGCAACTGGTTAAGTTTCTCCATTGAATTTTTTACACCATCAGTTGCTTGTTCTACTCCTACTTGATTACATAGTTCTGCAATAGCATTCTTATCACAACCTGAGTTTACAGCTTCTCTGATAAATACTGACAACTCTTTTTGATCTAATTTTCCTTGATTTGCTGTATTGTCACTAGAATCTGCTATTTCTGCAGCACGCTTTAAATTTGCATCTTTAATATTAGCTATCTCTAATGTCATAATATTTTCCCCTTTCCTCGATTTACCATTGTGCTTTTGTTCTTAATATCTTTGTTTTTGATTTACAAATCCTCATTGGTTATGTATATTTAAAGTATTTTTATTTTCAAAAATTGCTAATTTGTTCTACATTTGACTAAAAAAAAGCTATAATGTAATATTATCAAGTAGCCACAGCTTCATAAAACTTAATATATTAGAGTTTTGAAAAGATTATTTTCATTAATTTTCGATTTTATATTATTAAAAAATCTACTTTTGTAAACAAGTAGATTTTAGTATCGAACAACAATTTTACTAAATATCTTATGATATCCTTTCAAGTTCTTCTCCGAGTTTTATTTCTCTTTTCATATAATTTTTTGTAAAAAACCTGTCACAGCGCTTGTATAAAACAACATTTATCCTTAAAATTTTGTTATCTGAACATAAGATACTTATAGTTTTATTCTTATAATCAACGTCAGTTATCGTCCCAGCTTTGTTATAAGTTGTGTTATTTTCAAGGATTTCCGCCTGATGCCCTTTTACCGCCAAACAAGTATCATTATGATAAAAATACGCTTCATCCCAAGGATAAATTGCCCTTATAAGCGCCTCATTTTCGTGCGAAGATTTTGAAAAATCAAGTTCCAGCCCCTCAGGATGAGAATAATAACTCGCTCTATCCTCTCTTTGCTGAAGAGGAATAATAACATCTTCTCTTAAAGCGTTCAAAAGTTCACAAACAACTCCGCGTGATACAAGAACAGTTCTTTCTTTTAAAGATTTTCCGGTATCTGATGGATAAATTTTAATCTCTTCCTGGGCTAAAATTGCCCCCGTATCAAAACCCTTATCCACCAAATGAAACGTAACCCCGCTTTGCTGTTCTTGATTTCTTATCGTCCAAAAATAAGGATTTGGACCTCTATACTTTGGAAGCAAAGAAGGATGTGCATTTATTGTCGCAATTTTAGGCAAATCATATATTTCTTTACCGATTTTCTCCCCCCAAGAACCAACAAGGATTATGTCCGGATTAATCTCCAAAAGTGCTTTTTTAAACTCTTTTGTGTTTACTCCCCTTGCATTAATCTCAGGAATTGAATAACTCTTTATATAATTATATTCAATTGAAGGATTTATAGTATCTCTAACCTTTCTCCACAAAGGATGGTATTTAACCGTATCCTTTCTTAAGACACCTGCAATTTCACACCCCGCATCAAGTGTTCCTGCTATTAGATTAGTGAACATTTCACCATATCCTATAATTACGACTTTAAGCATTCGCCCTTATCCTTCTCTATTTGCTCCCTTAATTCCTCAAGTGAATTGAACTTCATCTCTTCACGAATTCTCTTCAAAAATTCAACTTCCAAAACCTTACCATACAAATCCCCTTCATACCCTAAAATATGAACCTCTACAACAGGCTCCTTCGTATTATTAACAGTAGGCTTCATACCCCAATTAATCATGGCATGCTTTTCTCCGACAAGACCTGAATAAACTCCGAAAGGAATTTTTACAATATCTTTAGGATAATTAATATTAGCTGTCGGGAACCCAATTTTCCTTCCGATTTGAGCACCATGAACAACTTCAGCTTCCAAACAAAAATTGCTCCCGAGAAGTTTATTAGCAATTTCAATCTTTCCTTCTTTCAAATATTTTTTTATAAAGGTAGAGCTCACAACCTCACCTTCATATTTTTGAGGCTCAACACAAAAATATTTATACCCGTACTTTAAAGAGCATGCACTTAATAAATCCGAATTTCCCGACTTATTTTTACCGAAAGTATGATTAAATCCAGTAGAAATTGAAACAGGATTATACTTATCCACCAAGAATTTAATGTAATCATCTGCATTCATATCTGCAATTTGAGGGAAATCAAGTTCTAAAACTTCATCAACACCAAAACTCTTGATCTTTTCTACAGATTTTTCTCTAGGGTAAATATACTCACACTCACGATTAAAATAAATTGATGGAGATTCCTTAAATGTAACAAGAGAAGTCTTTTCCGCATAATTTACAGCAGACGAAATAACAGCTTGGTGTGCAACATGTACACCATCAAAAAAACCTAAAACTAAACCTCTTTTCATATCCTAAAATTAAACTATAAGATTAAGCTTACCGCCTAAAATTTGACTGTGACAGAAATTTTGCCACTCGTTAATATTATCAAAAACCTGAGGTAATTTATCAGAAGAAGTAACTTTTTTACTTGTATAAGGAGTTAAAGAATTAAATGCAGTATCCCCGATAGTTTCATTAGAACGGCTGTTGTAAAACGGCATATTGCTACTTACATTGTAACCGTTATTGTTATTTGATGAAATCGCAGAAACTAACATAGTCCCCCCTTTTTTATATACCACACAAAACAGAAAACACTTTTTACGGTCTTATCCGTTCCGCAAGATAATTTTATCACACTAAAAATTTTTCTGCAATAACTTTATCGGGCAATTTACAAAAATCACCTCTTCTTTAATAAAATTAGAAGTTTTATATTTTCATGGTAAAATTTACTTAACTTTAAAATTCAAAAAGGGGAATATGAAATCATGAAAATGTCAAAATTGTTTGTACAAACTCTAAGAGAATTTCCGTCAGATGCGGAAGTTATTTCTCATAAAATGCTAGTTAGAGCAGGATATATAAGAAAACTTACTTCAGGGGTTTATAATTATTTACCTCTGATGTGGCGAGTTTTGAAAAAAATTGAAAACATCGTTCGAGAAGAAATGGACGCAGCAGGTGCTCAAGAGCTTTTAATGCCTTTTGTTCAACCAAAAGAGCTTTGGGAAGAATCAGGCAGATGGGAGGTATACGGAAAAGAACTTATGCGTCTAAGAGACCGTCACAACCGCGAAATGTGTCTCGGACCAACTCATGAAGAGATCATAACTTCTATCGCAAGAGACGGTTTGAAATCGTACAAACAATTACCTGTAAATTTATATCAAATTCAGTCAAAATTCAGAGATGAAGTTCGTCCTCGCTTTGGACTATTAAGGGGACGTGAATTCATCATGAAAGACGCTTACAGTTTTGACATGACTCAAGAAGGCTTGGAAAAAGAATATGAGAATATGGCTCAGGCTTACACAAAGATTTTCAAAAGATGCGGCTTGAATACGAAAATGGTTCAATCAGACTCAGGAGCAATCGGCGGAAGCGTAAGTCATGAATTTATGGTAATCACTGATACTGATGCCGGAGAAAATGACGTATTCTATTGTGACAGCTGCGATTATTCAGCAAACTCAAATCACGCAATTTCAAAACTGCCTGAAGGTGCAAAAATTGTTGGAGATTGGAAAAACGCCCAAATAGTTGACACACCTGAAACTCATTCAATTGAAGAATTGTGCGATTTCTTAAAAATCCCTGCAACATTAATCGTAAAAACACTTGTCTACATTGTAGATAAAAAGCCTGTGCTTGCCTTAATAAGAGGTGATAAGCAAGTAGAAGAAACAAAATTAATGAACGCAGTTGGCGGTTCTGATATAAGAATTGCAACTGCAGGCGAAATTGAAGAAATGATGGCATTAAATGGATTTGAAGCAGAAAAAGGATTCATTGGACCAAAAGGATTAGAAGAATATAACGGTTATGAAATTACTGTTATTGCTGATGAAACAGTCAGAGATATGAAAAATTTTGTAATCGGAATTAACCAAAAAGACAAACACGGAATAGGTTATAATTGGAGGGGTAAGTGTAATGGAGTTGAAAGTGAAACTAGCGACTTAATCGAACTCCCTGAGATTGTTACTGATATCCGCCTTGTAGAAGCAGGCGAACTTTGTCCTCAATGCGGAAAACCGCTAAAAGTCACAAGAGGTATTGAAGTAGGTAACATTTTCCAATTGGGAACAAAGTATTCAAAACCAATGAATGCAGTTTATCTTGACCAAAACGGAAAAACACAACCATATATTATGGGATGTTACGGAATCGGCATCTCAAGAACTGCAGCGGCTGCAGTTGAGGCACATTATGACGAACACGGGATTAAATGGCCTTTAGCTATCGCGCCATATCACGTTATTGTAATTCCTGTAAGCACTAAAGACGAAGAACAAATGAGAGTTGCAAATGATATTTATGCAACTTTGAAAAAACACGGTGCAGAAGTAGTGATTGATGATAGAGATGAGCGCGCTGGAGTTAAATTCAAAGACGCAGATTTAATCGGTTTCCCTTACCAGATTATTGTAGGTAAATCAATTTCTGAAGGAAATGTTGAATTCAAGACTCGCGAAACAAACGAAAAAACAGCAATGAAACCGGAAGAAGCTGCAGAAATTGTAATTACAGCGATAAATAATTTATAAAATTAAGAGGTGCCTGTTTGGCACCTCTTAACTTATTAAAATTTTACTCTTACGTTTTGTCCGACTGTTGTAACATTTTGATGACCATCTGAATAGGTTTCTGTTATTTGATTGCCCTTAATTTCTATTCTAATCCTACCCTCTGCATCAGGTGTAGCAAATTCGCGTTTTATAATTTCTCCTTTTGTATCATACCAGCAAGTTGCAATTTTATTACCCTGCATATCTTTGTGAACTTCTTTTTTTAAGCCTTTTTCAAATGTGATTTCTTTAATCATTCCCTTCTGATATGTTACTCTGGAACCACTTTCTGTTGTCTCTATCACTCCGGCTTCATAAGTTGTTGTCTGCTTTGTAACATTACCATACTTGTCAAATGTATTTTCCGTAATTATTTTTTTACCATTTGCATCTGTTCTTATTTTTGTTTTTAAACCGTTAAATTCTGTATATGTATATTCATACTTAGTATATCCATGTGCGGATTTTCCGAAAAAGTCTTGCTCTAATATCTGTCCATTATCAGTTCTAACCTCTTTATAAGTTTTATTTCCAAGTGCATCTCTTTCTATTGTTATATTTTTTGTATATTCGCTCGTGTGATCCAGTTTCCCGTTTAGTTTAACAGTTTTAACAGAACTACCATCATTATTGTATTTTATAGAGAGTTCCATTAAATCGCCATTTGCCAATTTGTATTTTTCTACCACAGCATCTTTGCCCTGAGAAATTTGCCCTGACTTCTCTGAAGATTTTGCCTTGACCTCAGGTTTTGGTTGTACTTGTTGTGCTTGTTGTACTTGCGAACTTTGTTGAGATTGTGAAGACTGCGGAGTTGTAGACTCTGTCTTTGCTTTTACTTTAGAGTTCGCTTTCATTGTAACTCCTTTTCTGATACCCAAAAGTGCTAATGCCGCAAACCCGGTTTCTACTCCACCATCCATAGTTTTTTCCATCGCTGCCTGTGCTTCTTCGTGAGTTTTAGCGTTATAATATGCTTTAGTTCCTTCTATAAGATTCTTAGCGCCATTATACCCCATATAACCGCTTAAACCGGCACCTGCTGTTAACGCTATATAAGGTCCTACTACAGGAATTGCGGATACTGCAACAAATCCACCAATCGTTCCCAACGTGGCAGCTGTTCTTTTCATACTGAAACCTTCTTCGTCACAAAACATTCCTTTGAAAAAATTTCCCGCGCTTTTTAAACCCTGTTTTCCAATTTCACTCCAGGATAGCTCTACTCTATCAGTTTCTGTCGTATTTACATTTTTATATAAACCCATAACTTCAGCAAAACTTTCTTGCGTAAATTGACCTTTTTGCTCTTGAGCCTTTTGGATAAATAATGATAGCTCTAAATCATCAATGTAATTGTCTTTTTTACTCTTACCCAATGCATCAACCTCTTGTGCAACTTTCTTCAAATACTCATTTCTAATTTCCGCGATGTTAATTCCTTTAGCCATTTTAAAATCTCCTTTCCTATTTATATCGTACTTTCTATAATTTTCCTCGTACATTAATAAAGTCAATGAACCTTGCAAAATTGCTATAATATAAAGTTTTGTAAATACAATTTTATAAATTTAATCGTTTATACTAAAAGCGTAGTCGGTTGAGATGTACTAAACATTCGTTTACGCTCTATATATGCTTTACAATGAAAAAGAAACAATGAAAAAATTCGGAAAGAATGTCAAAAAGTATCGTACAAGGTTGGGTTTGACCCAAGAAAAACTTGCAGAACTTTGTGACTGTTCTTCACAAACCATTTCTGGTACAGAAACCGGATACAGTTTTCCTTCTTCAAAAGTTTTATTTAAACTTGCAGAAACTTTGCACGTACCTTTAATGTACCTGTTTAATTTCGGAGAAGATCCGGTCATTTCAAACCAAGAAGAACATGAGGCAATAGTAAAATTAATATCCCTACTGTCACTGGAAAATAAAGAAATAGCCTTGAAAATAATAAAAGCACTTGCAGAAAATTAACAAAACGTACAAAAGTAAACTTATTTTAAGCTCAAAAGCATGGGTACTCGACAATTAATGTTTTTTTAGTTATTATTAAACTTATACTAGCCCAATAATAGTTAAAGGAGAAAAAGAATATGCAAGTAATATTGAAAAAAGAAGTTCAAAATATCGGTGAAGCCGGTGACATCGTAAACGTAAAAGACGGTTATGCAAGAAACTATCTTATCCCTAAAAATTATGCTGAAATCGCTACTGAAGGTGCTTTGAAAAACAGAGAACAAAATATAGCAAGGCTTCAGGCTAAACAAGAAAAACTACATCAAGAAGCTTTGGCTAAAGCTGAACAAATTGAAAAAATCGGTTCTATTGAATTATCTGCTAAAGCTGGTGAAAGTGGTAAATTATTTGGTACAATAACTACTAAAAAATTGTGCGAAGAATTAAAAGAAAAACATAACATTGAAATTGACAGAAAAACTGTTTCATTGAATGCACCTATTAACAAAATCGGTGAATTTTCAATGTTAATCAAATTAACTTCTAAGGTTAAATCTGAATTAAAAGTTATCGTAACAGCTTCTGAAGTAGTTAAAGAATCTGTGGAAGAAACTGAAGAAACCGAAGCATAGTTATTAGGTTTGAGAGAAGCGTGCCGGCAAAATATCCACGGCACGCTTTTTTATAAAGAAAGAGCTAAAATGGATAAAAATTTAAGGTGTCTTCCATCAGGAGATTTACCATACACAACAGACAAGGCTACCACCAGAATGATGGTAAGGTTATTTGAAAATATACCTTACCTTGCAAATCTGCCTAATGCTTCCGCTAATGAGACTATCATAAAACGAACTCTTATGAATACCCCAGGCATTCAATTTCACGACAAAAAGATTATTTTTAATGATAATGAAGTCAATTTAAAACAAAAACTTATTTCAATGGATGTTGCTTTTAATAATCCGACGAGCGAAAATCTTTCCAAATACGCTTTTGAAACCTTCTTCCTAAGTAAGTATTATCAAGTTATTGACAGAATAAAACCGGAAGAAACTGTAATAAATTTGTTGGGTCCGTTTACCGTTTCACAACGCCTGCAAAACAAGGAAGGAACACAGCTACTTGCAGACAAATACTATAGAAAAATAGTTATCCAAACAGTCAGCATAAAAGCAATGTGGATTATAAATAAAATTAAAGAATTATCTCCAAATACTAAACCTATAATTATTCTGGAAGAGCCATTTTTGCATAAAGTAGGAGATATTAAAAGAAGCAATGAAGATATTACAAGGGATACGATAATAAATATGCTTTCAAAAGTAATATCTAAAATTCATGATTTTAATGCGAAAGCAGGAATTCAATGCTTTGAAAAATGTGATTGGAAAATTCCAATAGAAGCTGGGGTTGATTTAATTTCTTTTGATGCATACAACAACCCTAACAATTTAAATATCATTCCAGAACAAATTAATAACTTTCTGGCTAAAGGCGGACGCATTAATTGGGCAATAGTACCAACAAGAAATGAAACATTAGTAAAAAGCCTTAATATTGATAATATTTATGATAGATTTATTAAAACCATCGATGGTTTAGTTATTGCTGGCACAAGTGAAAGATTAACATACAACCGTTCAACAGTATCAATTCAAGGTAATGTAGACCATCTGCCTTTAATTTTTGCAGAAAAAGCACTAATACTTGCAAATCAACTTTCAAAAAGGATTCCAATTAAGAACTAGACTCTTCCACAATTGAATTTGAATCTATAAAAATAGTATTCCTAATAAAAGCGTGCGCCATCAAGAGTAAATACGGATTCATTTCGTTTGTAGCGGAAAGATTGACTTTGGTCTCTTGATTTTCACGAGGCTCCTTTTTTTTGGGTTCAATAGCCTCAATATCAATAGTCGAATTCATCGCATAAGAAGAACTTTCCTCTGTTAAGCTTTTTTGAAGTGTTCTTTTAGGAAAATCTTCCGAACAAATTATATAAATATCAATAGAATTTGAGGTTGTAAGAGTAAATACACCCTTTACATTTCCGTAATTTTTTGTCTGAATGAGCACAGTAAGTTTTGAATCATTTGATTCATTCTCACCATCAGGAGGTGTAACTTCAAGATCGAAACCGACACCTTCATTTAGTGGAAGCCAAGGCAAATAAAGAAGCATTAAACTTTTTAAAGTTTGAGTCGGATTATTCGCTTCTGCCATCGCAATACAAGAATTAATAATGCTCAAATTTTCCCTAATCTGCTCTCCTGTCATTCCGTTTTTTGAAGCCGATGCCATTGATATTATCAAACTAGCTACAGCTTGTTTACTATTTTTTAGAATAATTTCAGAAATAGCAGGCATATGTATCATACCACTAAACATAAGCATTACAGCGTCTCTTTGCGTACCCGAATTTTGTGCTTGAATATTTTGCTGTATTAATGTATTTACATCTGTAACCTCATCAAATATTTGAGAAATCATTTTTTGATTTCTTAAAAGTTCTTGATTTAGATCATTTAATAACATATTATTAATCGGACTATTAAAATTTTGTGCCGCAAGCAAAATTCCACCTAGTGTCTGTGGAAGCCCCAAAAGATTTCTAATATAAACTGCCCTATCCATACTCGCAATCTGATTCATCTGAAGCTGATTCATAAGAGCATTAGTTGCCTGAATGCTTGGACTAAAAGAGGGTTTTGGCTGGGATAAAGAAGTATTGAAACCACTTTCACCAGAAGAAATTCCTTCCTGTTTGAGTTTTTTTAGATAAATTTCCGGATTCCTTAAACCCGCTAATATTTTACCAACACTAAAACTATCCATATAATAAATTATAACAACTATTGTTTCTAAATCAATATTAAAGCTTATTATAAAACTGCAAGAATTATAGTTTTAGCCAAACTACCCCATAAGGCGCAATTCTCAAATGCATCGTTCTATTTGTTAAAGAAATATTCACTTTCACATCATCATCATTAATAAGATTCTTGAATGTTGTAATCCTTTTTTCATCAGCTTTCAAAACAACTTCCATTGGAATTGTAACCTCTGCAACTAATTTTTCATCAGAAAGATTATTTATTATAAGAATTTTTTCGTCTTTATAACTTCTTATATAAGCAAAATTACTTGGAGAAGATGTTTTAAGCAAAGTAAAATCACCCTTTGACATAGAAGGTAAGGTTTTTCTTATTGCAATAAGATTTTTTACCTTTTTATAAACTTTGCTATTAAACTCATAGTAGTCCTTAGAAGCTCCATAAAATAATTTTGCAGGAACAGCTCCTCTATGAATATCACGACTATCAAAATAACTTAGTAGTTTAAACTTACCTTTCCTCTGTTTTTCAATTCTCTCTTGCTCACTTTTTTTAGCATTTTCAAAATTATTTCTCACTCCTACTTCATCACCATAATAAATAATCGGAATACCAGGAAGTGACATCAAAATAGAGAAAGCAAGTTCAATTCTATCCGGATTATTATCCAAGAAATTAGCCATACGTCCGCTAACTCCAAGACCTTTTCTGAATTCAGCCCCCTTTGTCACAAGAGCGTTATAAATAATTTCTCTTGTTTGAACATCAATCATTTCAAGAGTCAATTCATCATGTACTCGCAAAAATATCCCCCAAGCGGCCGTAGATGGAATTTGAGGAGTAGATTTATAAGCATTTATAAAATGCTGTTTGTCACCCGTAATCAAGGATGCCCATATTGCAGGCATATACGGGAAATGATACGCTATTTGAAATTCATCTGTTCTTTTTATCTCTTTTACCTGATTATCAATTGTTGTTTTAAATTTTCGTTCCTTTCCAAAATACGGCAAAATATCATTCGGATACTGACAAGCTTCTGCCTGAATTACAGTTCTAGGAGCTGTCATTTGTATATAATTACTTATAAGTCTTATAATTGCGTGTGTTTTTGGTAAATTTTCAGCACTAGTACCATCTTCCTTGGATAAATAAGGTATCGCATCCAGTCTGAAAATATCAATCCCAATATTCGTCCAATAATTAATTATATCAAGCCAATAATATAATACTTCAGGATTTTCCCAATTTACATCCAATTGAAACGGATAAAACGTATGGTAAAAATAGTAATTTTTTCCGTTTAAAGTAACTTTTCTATAATTATTCTCCGCACTTTCAGGAAACATCAAACGTCTTTTCGAAATTTTCCCGTTTTCTTCCGTATACTCTACAATAGTTCCTACCTTCTCATCAACGTATCTTTTATACTTCGGCATTTTCTCTTTTACTACAAAAAAATCCTTCTTAGACACATCCCCTCTTAAAAAAGCCTGAAACCATTCGTGTTCATCAGACACGTGATTCAAAACCAAATCAGATTTTATCTTAAACCCATTTTCTTTAGCTTTTATAACAAATTCCTTAAACTGAGTTTTTCCACCCAAATCTGCTCGAATATTCTTCGGATTTTTAACATCAAACCCAGCATCCGACATTGGAGAATCAGCAAAAGGCAAAAGATACAATGTTGTTACACCCAAATCCTTTAAATAATCGAACATCTCCGAAGTATCTTTAAATGTATTAGGTTTTTCTGGCGTAACTACCCCAAACTGATCAACATAAAACATATATATAATTTCATCTTTATACCAATCATCCGCTCTAGAAAGATCTTCTTTTTTCAAATACTCCGGCCTTTTTTCGATAGACTTTGCTGCTATTTGCATAACTCTATCATATATTTCTTGCGCTCGCCTTTCCCCATAAACCTGAATTATGGAAGAGTAAATTTCATTTTCAATATTTTTCGAGACAAGAATTGTCTCATCCTGCTGTATAATCTTATTATCTATTTGCACTTGCTCTGCATATACAAAAGTATTTGAAACAAACAGCAAAGATACTAATAAAAAAGAAAGCACTTTATTAAACATAACCTTGAATACTCCTCGATTATTTGTTGGGCTTCACTCAACCAACAGCTTTATGTCATTCAGAACTTATTACGAAATCTGTTTCATTTTGCACTGTGTAAAAACATTGTACCATCTAAACATCAAAAAGCCAGACAGATAAAGATATCTATCCGGCAATATTTGGGGTAAAAAATTTGGTATATTTTTGAGTCTATACCTCAATAAAAAGCCTTCTTCCTACAATATTCGGCTGATTATTGTAATAGCCGGCAAAATAACCACCCGGAACAGGTTTATTTTGCCCATAATTTGCAAACGGATTACTTGTTACAAATGGATTACCACTACGTTGTGCAAACGGATTAGAGCTGCTGCGTGTTTTAGTTACAGCTCCGGATTGAACCATCGGATTCGATGTTAAAACTCTTGTCAATAAATTTACAATCTCTGCCATATTAGTTAAACCTTTCTATATAGGCTTTAATTTTTTTTTCTTAAAAGTCATGTCATGTAACGACATAAATCTTTAAAACTTTACAAAATTTTACAAAATATCAACTAAATATATTAAATTTTGTGACAAAAAAGCAATTTTAATGCATATATATACTTTATATATACAAGGAGAGTATATGTCTGATCCTTTAAAAAGATTTCTAGATTTAGCACAAGAAAATAATGTTGATGATAAATTAATAGAATCACCAACAATTCAACACGCACTTAAAAAATGTGAACAAATAGGAGAAGACCTTGGAGAAAGTGCCATAAATAAAATAAAAAAAACACCTTTAAAACCTAGCAGCCCAACCCCTACCTTTCAAGAATCAGCATTTGTAAAACCTAAAAAAGAAACAACTTTATATAACGTAACCACTCAAGAAAATAAATTACCCATAATAACTAAAGCTTCTAAACTATTTAAAAAAGCAAGCTATAGTGTCAGAGGTTTGACAGGAGCCGCAACTCACAAAACAAATGAACAATCATATAGTCTATTATTAGGAGAAAGAGTTGGTTTCAATATAACTAAGAGTGCATCTAGCTGTAAGTCGGGCTTTAACGCAAATTATAAAGTAAGTAACAAAAAAACAAGTTTAGAATATTTTTCTAAAAATCCTGTAAATAACTACAGTATCACAGTATTTAATCAAGAATCAAATTTTGGAATAACAGGACATTATTCAAACAATCGAGGAGTTTCTGCCTCACTATCAATTGATAAGAACAGCACTTCTGCAGAATGCAGCTACAATAAAAAGAAACAAATGTGTAATATGGAATTCGGAGCTTATGTAACATCAGGAGAGAATTATTCTAACCCTTTTGCCGGCATACGTGGAAGAGTAACTTTTTAAATCCAAATAAAAAAGGAATTAAAGCATCCCTTAATCCCTCTATAAAACGGAGTTTAACTAATATTTATTTGTAGATTTAATCTGTGTCATCCAACCAGTAGTCTACGTGCGTGCCTCATTCACATTATCGTTGGAGTTCCAACTTGAGGGGGACTCGGTATTTCTATTCTAATTTATAGATTTAACCTCTGTCACCCGACCAGTGGTCTACGTGCGTAGCACTATTGTGTTGCCATTTCCATTGCAGATTGTAACAGATCTTTGTTTGACTTAATCAGAGCGTTAACAAGTTCCATCTGGACCTTTGCTTGCTGATAATTCGACATGTTTGCCTTAAAATCTGTATTTGCCTGCTCTATTAAACCAGAACGAATTTCACCGCGTCCAACAACAGGTTTCCCTGATTCAGCTGTTTCAACAAAAACACCATCTTTTACTTCATACAAACCATTGGGATTATGAAAATTCGCTGTTGCTATTTTGTATAAAGGAACGGAGCGATTTCCACCATCAGCTTTTCCATAAATTGTTCCATCATTTTTTATCTCATACTCGTCATATTTACCAAGAAATTTTCCATTATTTGGATCTATCCACAGCTTTATATTAGTTGTAGGAATACTTAAAGCCCCTCCTTTAAGAGCGGTTTCTTCGTAGAGATCCGCTCCTATCGAACTTGTTCCAGACATGATTTCACCCTTATCATTAAGTATGTATCCTTGTACAGTAGCACCACTTGCTGCTCTATACACACCTTCTTTATCAAAGGTAAATTCTCCAAGACGAGTGTATTGGACATTACCATCCGGACTTCTTAGCATGAAATAGCCGGTTCCTTCAAAAAATAAATTTTCATTTGAAGTTCCAGGCGTAGATTTACCTTGCCCTAAATTCTTGACGTGGTTATCTATTACTGCACCACCGAGAAAAGTTTTGAATGTTACTTTGTTTTCTCTAAACCCAGGAGTATACACGTTTGTAAGGTTGTCAGCCAGAACATCCATCCATTCTACCGTTGCTTTCTGGGTGTTAATTGCCGTTGTGTACAAATCATTCATCTTTTTGTTCCTTCTTTTGGTTTTCTTTTTCGTCTTGTTTTCTTTGTCTGTGATTTAACTCATCATAATCTATGTTATTATCATCAAACTTTTGTTTTAAAAGCGGTAAATTTTCTTTTAAATAAGCTTCAGCCACTTGTGAACTTGGAAGAAAGTCTGCCGAAATTTTACCATCTTTACTTATTTTTATAATGACAGAAATATTATTGTCAAAATCTATTCTAATAGGTTGATTATCTTTCATAGATTTTGCAAGCATATCTGCAAGAGTTTTAGAAACCTTTGAGGATTTTGCAGTTGCTTGAGTTATATCAGCTTGACCATTTTCAACTAATTTTAAAAAGAAATCAACATCACTTTCATTCATTAGAACACTATCATATTTTACTATAGTTTCCAGTGTAACATTAGATTGTTTATCCACTTTTTTAATACCATTAGAATTAGATACAGTTTTTACTTTTTGTGCATTAGTTTCATTTTCACTGAGTAGACGATTTCTATTCGCCATAGCTATATTTTCATCCATTGTTGATAAAATAGCACTTTCCTCAGCCAAATCTTTTGTTGAAGAAGCTAAACCTTGTTCATTTTGATTATTCATAAAATTAGCAAATGGTTGCCCGTCGCTATTAAAATTCATGCCGGTATTCATTTGGGGCATTAAATCTTTCTGTTCTTGGACATTTATATCATTATTTATCAAAACATTGCCCTCATTTTTTATACTAAAATTCACATCACAATTGTCGTTATTATCATCCTTAGTAGCATTAAGTTTATCATTCATTTCTTGAACCGCACCTTCGAGTCCGTCAATAACATCTTCAATGTGTTCAGAATTTTCAGAATCGTCAGATATTTCCTCTTTTTTTGTTTCACTTTCAGATGTTTTTTTTACACTTTCAGAATCATTCTTATTTTCGGCTTCTTTTGAAGAAAGACTCGACAGTTCATCAGAGAATTTTGAGGAATCATCCGTCTGAGTTCTCATAGAACTTGAAGTGGATATATTATTGCTTGTTGTAGTAACTTTTGAATTCGTATCAATGTTCATTATTCATTCTCCAGTTTTTGTAATTGTTCAAGAAGTTCTTGTTCTTCCGCTTCCTCTCTTGAGTGTATAAAAAATCTCTGTACACCAATTTCCGAAAATTGCTTCAACTCAATAGCTTTTTGTTCTTCTAAATAAGCTTCTTTTTGCTTCTCTTTATGCTTTTCAACAACTTTTACAGCTTGTTCTAATTTTACTAACTTACTTTTTTCTTCATCCAAAATAGCTTGTACTCTTTTACGTTCTTGTTCCAAAGCTTCTGCTTTATCCCACAAATGATGCAAATAATTATCATAATATTCCATCATTCTAAAATCTGCAGTTTTTTTGTTTTGAATTGTTTGTCGGATTTCCGCTTCATTTTGTCGAATTCTTTCTTCTGCCATATAAACTTCTTGTTGCGCTTTTTGTACTACCAGCAACTGTTCTTCTTTCTTACGGATTCTAAAATCCAAAACTTTTTGAAGTCTATAGACAAAGGGCATAATATATTCTCACACATACATTTTGTCAGATTTTTTTGCATTTGAATACATCTATTTGTATGATTAATTGTAAAAAAATAAAAGTCAAAAATAATTCTCAAGAACGATGTAAAAATATACTAATACAATTTAAAATGTAGAGAGAGAAATAAAGAAAGTGTGTGTTATTATGATCCAACCTGTCAATGCCTTAGCCCCTAAGGTATATTTCAAGGGGCAAAATAATGACTCAGCAAAAAACGAGGCAAAAAAAACAAAAAGAAACATTGCTTTAATCAATGCTATCGGTATTTCTACTATTGCAGGAGCTTTTACTTCAGTCATAGCAAGAAGTTATACTGCTACTTGGAAGAATGCCGGATTATACGGAATAGGCGCAGGACTTCTCACAATGATGTTCATATGTCCTAAACTTCTATATAAAGCAGGATTTTATACAAGTAAAGCAGAAAAAGAGACAGAAATCTCTTCTAAAAAAATATTAGACATAAATACCAATAAACTTGGGAACTATTCAAAAAACACTTTAAAGAAGCTTCGTTAGTCCATAGGCGACTTTTTAGTAAACCCAAAACCTTCTCTTGCTACCACATATAATCCGTAAGCTGCAAGTCCCCAGGCTCCAATTTTTGCGGTAACACCTTTCGCAGCAAGGGCTACAGAAGCACACGCTGCAGGAATAAAGTTATCCGATAGCGAATTCAAAAACCCTCCAATAAACCCCTTAACACTGCTTGCTACAGAAAAAAATGGCGTATTCATTCTCATATTGGCTAACTTATTCTGAAGAGCACCATTAATAGAGCTTTCTGTTGTTAATGTTCTTGTATCAGCATGTATTTTTATAAATCTATCTGCCTCATCGTTTTCAGAAACTCTCTTAGAATTGGCTTTTGCAAGGGAATAAGCATCATATACAACTGCACTCATACCCGCAATACCAGCTGTTTTACAAACTATGTTAGCCATAATTCCCATAAATACTATCCTTTACTTTCAGAACTTTGTTGTTCCATTGGTGTTGGAATTTCTTTAACTTCCTTTCCTGCAGACATCTTTAACAATATATCAGCAGCTTGAAGAACATCTTCCTTATCAGCATTTGGATTCTGTTGAATATTGTGAAGAAGAGTTATTGTATAATCATTTCCGCTTGCAAGCTGCGAAGCAAATGCACTTAGAGCAGCGACTCTAATCAATTTAGAAGGATCCTGAAGCATTTTATTCAATAAAGCATTCAATGCAGCATCATCATATCTGTCTTTATCTTCATCCAATCTTGTCAAAATCTCTTTAGATGCCATTAGACGAATTTCATCATTAGGATTATTTAGATAGTTTTCTAAAGATTTTATATACTCATCCGTCAGAGGAACAATATCTTTCTTTATTTTATTTTTTTTCTCAGCCTCAGCCTCTGCAGCCCTTTTGTCTAAATCATTTATTATATTTTCAGACTTTGTCATATCTTCCTCTACAGGTGAATTTTCTTGTAAATTTGTATCATTTAGCGGATTTTTTGTCAAACCTTCCTTCTCAGGTACATTTAAATTTCCACCATTATCCAAATAAGGGTTGTCCTTTGTTTGAGACAAATCCTTTGCGCCATCATCTGTATCCAAATTCGATGGTACTGAATTTGTTTTATTTTGATCATTTAAAGAAGATGAATTTACTTCTGAAGGATTTACATCTGCCAGATTAAGTTCTTTGTTAGCAACTTGTCCAGCACCTTTTTCCTCCTGTCCAGGGTTATTTAAATAATTATAATTGTTAAGATAATACTGTGGCGGATAAGAAAAGACTTGAGGTTGTGGAATATTAGGCAAAGCATTAACCATATTAGGATTTGTACCTACAGGATTTGAAGTGCCGATCATGTTCGGAGAATTTTCTACAACATTTGTATACGGTTCTTGAATACAATAATTTCCACCACCAACAAATTGTCGTTGTTGACATAATTCTCTCGAGTTTAATCCGGAAGTATTTCCTCCAGCATAAACCGATGGATTCGCTATCTGTATCGTTACACCTGAATAATTTGGTTGTGGACTAAACATTTGACCGCTCATAAAATTTTCCCTTTTTTACACACTTACTAACTATATAAAGTTTAAAACAAATAAAAAATTGCCTATATCTCCTTTTTTTGTTACGATATGTGAAGAGGTTTAATAATGGGAATTAAGGTTTTAGACTGTACTTTACGTGACGGCGCTTATGTTGTAAATTCCAATTTTGGACAAGAAAGAATTTCCGGTATAATACACTTTCTTATAGCTGCAGGGATAGATATTGTAGAGTGCGGATGGCTAAGAGATTGCATACATACTTCAGAGAGTGTTTTCTATAACCAACCTCAAGAATTAAACGGAAACAATCAAGGTTATGCCCTTATGTTTGATTATGGCAAATATGACATTGATAATTTAAACTTAAGAAGTAACATTGGAATAATAAGAATAGCTTTTTATAAAGAAGATTTAGATAAAATTTCCTTTACAGCGGAAAAAATAAAATCTAAGGGATATAAAATATTTCTTCAAGCCTCTAACACAATAGATTACAGTGACACCGAACTTGAAAAATTATGCAAACGAGCAAATTTTATAGGTGCGGATTCTTTATATATAGTAGACTCCTTCGGTTCAATGTTTCCGGAAGATTTGGACAAAATAATTAATATCTACAGTGAACTTGTTGATAAAAATATAGAAATAGGATTTCACTCACACAATAATATCCAGCTTTCTTTTGGTTTAGGGATTCAATTTATAAACAAATTAAGAAAAGAACGCGATATAATAATTGATTCTTCTCTATGCGGTATAGGACGCGGAGCAGGAAATATTCAAACAGAGTTATTGTTAGAATATTTAAAAAAACAAGGAGAAGAATACAACACAAGCATTATATGGCAAGGAATAAAAACATACATAGAATCTCTTTATAAAGAATATAATTGGAGTTATACTCCTCAAAAGGGATACAAAGGAATTAATTGTATACACCCCAATACAATAATAAATAATTACACCAAATAAACGATGGTAGTCATGCCAACATGCTGTAAAGTATAAGAGGTACTAATAGTACTCAGACAGGATGAGGTAGGTAAGTTGAAGAAATTCAAGTTTCGACTGCAGGTCGTACTTGACATGAGAGAGAAAGAGTTAGAACAGCGACAAATGGAAATGTCCAGAATTTTAACTGCTCTCAATGAACAGGAAGCAAAACTTCAAAACATACTTAACCGTCAAAGTGATAACACCAGACAACAAGAAATACTTTCAGTATCAGAAAATCTTGAAATATTTCAATTGGAAGAATATCGGGCTTTCGGAATAAAATTAGCGCAAGATGCAAAAAACCAAGAAAGAATTATTTCAAACACAAAAGCAATACTTGCAAGGAAACAACAAGAAGTAAAAGAAGCTCACCAAAAGGTTGAAATTTTAAAAACATTAAAAGAAAAGCAGGAAAAGCAATATTATCAAGAGTTTCTACACCTTGAAATGAAAGAAATAGATGATATTACTTCTGCAAGATTTAAGATAGGTTAAGATGACACAAGCATTGTTAAATAATTTAATAAAACCACAAACAGATTTGTCAGAGAAACTAACAAACCAAAAAGTTTCGCTTGGTTCAGATTTCCAAAGAGTCTTTGAAAAACAACATTCACAAATAGACGTTAATGACAAACTCAATAACCAGATTGGAGCTTTTTCAAGAGAGACTAATAAAATCGAAAATAACGAGCAAGAAGCAAATAATTTAGAAATTAATGGTCTTACACGAGATATAAAAGACCTTATAGCATATCTCGAAACAGCAACATCGGAGAACTCATCGGAAAACTCATCGGAAAACACTTTAGAGAACAGCTTGGAAAACAGTTTAGAAAATAGTACAGAAGAAACAGATAGCAACACAAGTAATTTAACAGAAAGTATAGAAGACTTAAAAACACTGGAAGAAAATCTTGCGTTAATAGATGAATCTCAAGATAAAAGTACAGAAGAAACCAATTCAGATAATGAAGAAGTTAATTCTGAAGAAACTGGTGGCAACAGAGAGGAAACAACTATCAATACAACAGAACTAAAAGATATAAATCTTGATCAACTTTCACAAATACAAACAATTCTTCCTGCGCAAAATACAACAGTTATTTCAACGGATGAAAACTCTAATCAAGATAGTGAAATAATAGAGAATTCTGCTGACTTAAAAGTAACATTAAACGGAAAAGAGATAAAGAATTTTGAAGATTTAACAAATTTTGAAACGACGAATGAAACAACTATAACGACAAAAACAGATAGCAGTTCGAATACAGAAGATAAAACGCTGGAAGAAATTGTTGACGAAGATATGTTAAAGGAGCTTAAGATTGAATCTACAGAAGTTGATACACAAAGTAGCAGCAGCGAGAATTCTGACTTAATGCAAAATCAAAGTCCGGAAGAACAAGGAATCAAAGCAATAATTCAAGGTGATGCAGATTTTTCAACAGAACTAAAACAAAACATACAGACTCAAACTACAACTCAAACTACAGGTGGAAAAACAACTACAGAAATTACTCCTAGTAAGATAATCGAGCAAATTACAAAGCAAATGGAAGGTTTGCAAAATAATTCCAAAGTTAATATTGTTTTAAATCCTGAAAGCTTAGGCAAAGTTTCCGTCCAGCTTATTAATACAAAAGAAGGCTTGTCAGCCCAGTTTACGGTTGCGACTCAAGAGGCAAAAAATCTTATTATGAAAGGACTTGACGGCTTAAAGGACACATTGATGTCACACGGGGTAAGTGTAG
>CALUVP010000133.1 GCA_944324215.1 Candidatus Gastranaerophilales bacterium
TCCGGAATGACTAATAAAAGTTTCTAAGCCCCTTGAGCTCCTACACACGTAGACCTTTGGTCGGAATACAGAGTAAAACTTTACTAATTATTTTTAAACTCCTTGTGTTCCTCATTGGTTCCTACTCCAAATTCCCCCGCCCCTTGAGGAAGTGGGTTAGGGGGTGGGGTAAAAGATCCTGAAATAAATTCAGGATGACATTTGATAAGTAGAATCTGTCATTCCGAACTCGTTTCGGAATCTGTTTTGTTTAATTTGTGGATTTAAGTTTTATAAGATGCTGAATCGAGTTCAGCATGGCAGATAAACACTCGACTCAAATTGAGTCCCCCTAAAAATGGAAGTAATACAATACAACAAATTTTTAGCCAAACACATGACTTTGAAAAAATATTCATTAAAAAAATATCATCCATATAAACGATATTTGTATAAAACGGTAAAGAACGTCAAATAATATCCGATAATAAATAAGGAAGGACGGTTTATATTGTTTAACACAATGAATACAGTGCGCCCTCGCCCTTATCCACAGAGGGAGACAGGCAACTATAATGCAGGCAAAGACAGTACCGACAAGGACGGTCATAATGGTAATTCGCAAGACCAACGCCAGCAGCAACAAAATCAAAGAACAATAGCCAGAGGCCGAGCCGAAGATGTTCAGCAAGCTCAAGCTGCTCCACGTCAGGCAATATATTCTCCGGCAAGTAATGCATACCCGTCCTCATATCCTCAAAGACAAACTTATCAGGTACAAACCCCACCACCAATCAGATACAACCCGCATCAGGTAAATCCGATGCAATATCAGGCAGCAAGTGCCGGTTATCAGCCAATAAACACACCCGCTTCTGCTCAGATTTCTTCAACTTCACCGCAGAGAAGTAATAAAGTTAACATTGCCCAAATTCTAAAGGATTTTAGAAATACAATTAAAGCAATTGCAACACCACCTGAAATCGAAGAACAGGTTAGTCATTACTTGCAAATTGTAGATCAACAAGTAAGAGAAGCTCATCCACAAGTTAATTTAATCCAAAGTAATTTGAAAATAGCAGCCTCAATGCTCGACAGATATATTTCAGATACTTTGCACAAAGATTCTAAAGTAGTTCAAAACTGGCTCGATGCATTATTCTTACAAAAAATCAACTACAATTATGATGAAGCAGAAGTTAATCCAAACTTCTTGGTGAAATTTCCTGAAAACAGAGTAGAAGAAAAAAAAGAACAAGAAGAAATAACTTCTCCAAAAGAGCCTGTTCAAGAAGAAAATATACAACCACCAGTTTCTGAACAACGAATTCCAGAGATTTCAGAAGAAATAGCAATCAAGCCTGAAGAATTTACTCTTGAAGAAGAATTTGTTCAGGCTAAAGAAACTATTTCAAAAAAACCTAATATAACCATCATTCCACAAGATACAAAATTAAAGTCATTGTTCGTAGAAGCAAAAAAACAAGCTTTCTCAAACAACCCGCAAAGAGCAATGCAAATTTTTAAGGAAGCATTTACTCGTGCACAAGAGCTTAAAGACAATGAAACCCAATCGAGAATTTGCCTTGAAATTGGTAAAATATACGACGACAATGATCACTATGTTCAAGCCCTTAATAGCTATAACAAATCTTTGCAATACACAACGGATGTTAACGTAAAATCAAGAGCTCATTATTCAATGGCTCAAATTTATGATGACATTAATGAAGTTGAACCGGCACTCAATCACTATATGACTTCAATTTCCTATGCCGGAAAATCTGATGATCTAATCGGACAATCAGATTCCTTAACAAGAATGGCAAATATTTTCACAGATAAATACGACGAAGGTGCTTTTGATTATTACGATGTCGCTAGAAAATTAATCGAACAGACAACAGACAGTTCCATGAAAGGTTATGTTTTAAGTAATACTGCAGATGCTTGTGTACAATTTAAGAAAAACGACAAAGCCTTAAAATATTATGCAGAAGCCGTAAAAAATTATGAATTAACCAATTCAAGAGAAGAAATTGCACAAAATTACAAGGCAGCTGCAGAGCTTATGATAGACTTTAAAAGTCCAAATAAGGCAAAATCATTATTAAAAAAAGCTTTAGTGAATGCTGTTAAAACAACCAACGAAGATTTAATCTCAGAAATTAACGCACTTCTAGCCTCAGTTGATGCCTAATTCATTCTTTAATCGCACCGTCCATCGGATTGTTAATTAAATATTTTTTGCCCAAAATAAAAATTAAAATAACCGGAATAGAGCAAATACAAGAACACCCCATTAATTCACCCCAAAGAGTTATTTCTCTAAAAGAGCTCTTGAAAATTGTAAGCCCGACAGCTAAAGTTCTCATACTTTCTGTATTTGTAACAATCAAAGGCCACATAAAACTGTTCCAAGTTGTAACAAACGTAAAAATTGCAAGAGTTACCACCGCAGGAAGCGCACACGGAAGAGCGATTTTGAAAAAAGTTTGAAAGATGTTACACCCGTCAAGCTTTGAAGCATCCTCCAGTTCTTTTGAGAAACCTGAAAAATACTGTCTCATCATAAATACCCCAAACCCGCCAAAAATCCCCGGTACAACAAGCGCTTGATATGTATTTATCCATCCGAGTTTGCTCATTATGAAAAATAAAGGCACTATATTAACCTGAGGCGGCACCATCATTGTAAGAATAATTATAAAAAATAGAAAATCTTTTCCTCTAAAATCAGTTCTTGCAAATCCATACCCGGCAAGCGAGGCAAGAATTACCTGACCTATAGTGGTAAATAATGCTACAATAAGACTGTTTAAAAAATATCTGATAACAGGAATTGATGAGAAAACATTTTTATATGCCCAAAAAGTTAAATTTATATTTCTATAATCCGTAAAAATATGCTCATTTCCGCTTAGTGAAATTAAAAACATTATTGAAAACGGAAAAATCATAGATAAAGCAATAAAAATTAAAATTATGTGCAAAAAAATTTTTTTCATACGTTTATTTTATTATAAAATTGACTTAACGTTAGAAATATATCATGAAATCACCAGTATTAATAAATAGAATATTAGATTCATCCACTCTTGCAGCAGGAATGTTTATCACAAGCAGTTGCTATAAGACTTATAAAGACTACAAAACAGCCAGTCCCAAGTATAAAGATCGTTTCTTAACAAAAGATTGCGTTATCCTTTCAGGCGCAGCACTTGGTATGTTTGTATATAACATTTCTTCAAAAAAAATGACAAGTTCAAAAGCATATAATAAAATAATTACAAACATTTCGGAAAATGTTAATACTTCCAGTGTAAAAAATGGTATAAAAACGTCATTACAATATACAACAGATATTATTAAAGACCTTTCATCAGGTTTTTTATCAACCGCAGCCGGTATAATTGGCGCTTTAGGAGCAGACTATTTATTATCAAAAACATCTTTTAAACAACCTAAATATGAGAATTTTCACCCACAAAAAGATAAATTTTCATTGTATTTAGAAAATAACTTATCTAAAATTACTGACGAAAACACAAGAAATGTTATTTACACAAGTGTTTCTGATCTGCCAAAAATTCGTATTTTAACAGCAGGTATGATAGGTACTGATGCCATTGAACTTGCAAAAGATAAAGAATTTGACAAAAGACTCGAAAATACAACTAAATATCTCGTAAACGATACTTTAATTCCGTTAATATTTTTATCAACCTCAAGCGCTCTTACAAAAAATATGAGTCTAAAAAAAAGAATTCCAATAATATTTTTCACTTTATTTTTTGGAATTCTTGGAGTGCAGAAACTTCAAGATAAATTTTTAAAAGTAAAAGAAAATCATATATTATAATGAAATGTAAATTTTTCTAAAAATCGTATATATTATTGTTGCACAAATTGAAACGTATGCTACAATCATACTTAAGATATGAATGTGTGCAGTGTAAATAAAATGAGTTTTGAAGCAAGGATTCAGTTCGACAATAAAGTGGCAAACACTAAGAGAAATTTGCCTCAAAAAACTCGTCAGACTTGTCGTGAGATTTACGGAATTGCAAGACGTGTGTTTATCATTCCTATGTTTTTTCACACAATTTTATCAAAAATTATCAAGGTGAGAAGAAGTATAAAAGTGCCATCCTAAATGGAAGAAAGGAAGATTGGAAAATGAAAATTAATGCTATTGGTGTAACAACATTTGGAAAAAATCAACAAATTATCAAGAAAGCTGCAGCGGGTCTAATGACTGCAGTAGGCGCAGGTCTTGCAGCAGACACTTTTGTAAAAGGCATTTCTAAACCAGATACAGCTAAAGAAAATGATATTTTAAAAGGCAATGATGAAGGCTGGAATCCGGTAGATCCATGCTGTGATGCGGCTTGTGATACTCCAGAAGAACAACGTGAAGATTGTTGCTAATATTTTAGAGAAACACATTTGTACGAAAGAGCAGAGCTATTATGTTTCTGCTCTTTTTATATGAATGTAAATTTTTCTAAAAATCGTATATACTTTTATTGAACCTTCCAAATTACATGCTAAAATCAAACTTTAGATATTAAATTAAGTAAAAATAATATACAATTACCAGACTAAAGTAAAGGATAATCCAAAATGAAAATTAATCCCATAAATATAACAACTTTTAGCTCAAAACAAAAGGTTGTAAAAAAAGTAGCTACAGGAATTGCTGCAACAACGGGAGCAAGCCTTACAGCTGATACTTTTATTAAAGGTCTATCCAAGCCTGATAAAGATAAAGAAGGTGCATTCTTTAACGGTAATGACAAAAAAAATGAAGATCCTACAAATTTTTGCTGCGAAATAGAATACAAATCTTCTGAAGATGAATTCGAAAATCACAATTGCATTTGTGAATGCTAGAAATGTAATTTATAATATGATATTGCCAATTTTTATATCCGAAAACAAAATTTACACAAAGGGGCAGAGTTTTAGAGGTTCTGTCCCTTTGCCTAATAATCCTATTCCTGCTTACAAAAAGTTGGAAGTAAATTCAGTTGATTACATAAAATATATTTATCAAAAATTCAGAAGGGTATGTTATGAAGTTTTTGAAATCAATGTTGAGACCGGAAAACTTCAAAACATTGTTCACTCTAATGAGCCAAGAATTTTTATTATGAATCACACCAAAAATCAATCCAAAGATATTAATGCTGCTAAGTTTTTCAATACACTTTTGTACAGAGAATACTTATACCAATCAAAAGCTAAGACTTGTCCAAGAAGCAGAGTTTTAGCGAATACCGGTGTTCTTCGAAACACAAAAGATAAAGGAGAAGAACTTGAATGGATGGGCGCCATTCCTATTAATGCAGGTTTAGGAGCAAAAGATGGTAAAGACCAAAATAAAGCTACATTAAAAAAACTAATCCAAGAACTTATCAAGGGTAATATCAACCTGTTTTTATTTCCCGAAGGAGCACTTGCAGTCCTGACTTTTCTTCCTCTCAAATACAAATTTCAACCGGGAGTCTCATCTATTATCAAAAAAGTTTTAGAAGAAAAAGAGCATATAAGAGTCACACCTCTTTGTTTTGCACACAGCAAAAAAGGTAGTGCAATTCATATAGGAGAGGATATTATTTTTTCAAAAAAAGAAGGAATATATTATTCATCCAGAGGTAATGTGGATTCAAAATACTTTGACAAAGATTTGCAAAAATTGTATGAAAATAAAGAAAGTGTTGCTATAACCGAAAACGGGCTACCTGTTGATATAAATAGAATAGTCCCATTTATTTCGGGAATTTTGATGAAAAATCTGGAATGCTGTACAAAAGAAGCAAAATTTGATTTAAAAAATAGTAGTGGAGAAGTTTTTAAACTATGAAAATTTCTTCTCAATTGACAGCTTTACGTTATAAATGTATTTATAATTCTCTTGTTTATATGAACAAAAATAATTCAAAAACAAGGAAGTATCAGGAAGAAGGTTTGAAACTTCTTGAGGGGAAAGTTGATAAATTGCCTCAAGAAATGGCTTTTAGACCTAAATTTATAACTCAATCAAGTTGTGTGAAAATTTTTGATAAATTGTACCTTTTTATATCAAAAGCAAATTTGAGTAAACCAATTTCTGAAAAATTTGATGCATTGTTCCACGAAATAGGTCACTGGCTTCATTTCCAGCAAATGCCTCCGGTAAGTGAGTGTAAAAAAATCTGGGAAAATATAGATATTGAAAAAGTAAAACAAGACGTTTCTGAATACGCTGTAAAAAAGAATGATGGAAGAGAATTTGTTGCAGAAGTTTTTAAAGGACTAATCAAGGGTAAAAAATATGATGATTATATAATGAAATTTTACGAACTGTTAAATGGTCCTAAAGTTAGAAATAAATAGTAATATTTGAGAAATTAAGTTATAATACTTTTATTGATTAAAAGGAGAGAGTTATGGAAATAAAATATCTAGGTCATAGTGCATTTGAAATTGAAACTACAGGAAAAAAGATTTTGATAGACCCATTTTTGGTATGCGCTCCAAACTACAAACCTGAAAATATCTATGATATTTTTGTAACTCACGCACATGGAGACCATCTGGGAAGTGCAATTGAGATTTCTAAAGAAACAGGAGCACCTGTTACTGCTATATATGAACTTGCAAATTATTGCAAAACAAAAGGAGCAAGAGTAAATGACATTGGAATCGGCTCTTGGAATGAATATAGCTGGGGAAGAGTAGCCGCAGTTCCGGCATTCCATTCCAGTTCAACGCCTGACGGGATTTATGGTGGCTGTCCTTGTGGATATATATTGGAAATCGAAGGTAAAACTATATACCATGCCGGTGATACGGGACTAAATTCTGAAATGAAAATGATTGGCGAAGTATACCAACCGGATATAGCAATGCTTCCTATCGGTGGTAAATATACTATGGATATTGAGCATGCCGTAAAAGCTTCTGAATGGCTTGAAGCAAGCGAAATTATTCCAATGCATTACAATACATTTGAGGCAATTAATGTTGATATTACAGAATTTGAGCGACAAATCAGAGAAATCGGCAAGTTCCCAAGAATTATGAATATTGAGGGATAATTAAATTATTTATTTAATTCATATAAAAATCTTAAACCTTCAAGCGTCAGATACGGATTAACAAAATCAAACTGGCGCTTTGTGTATTTGGAAATAAGTGAAGAGTAACCTCCTGTTGCAACGATTACTGCTTTTTCTCCAAGCTCTTTTTCGCACTGTTCAATAAGTCCGTCTATTGCACAAGCAGAACCTCTTATTACGCCTGACAAAATCGCATCTTCCGTATTATTACCAATAGCCGTTTCTACAGTATCCGCCTCTATTCTAGGTAATTTTGAAGTGCAACTGTTTAAGGCGCGAAACTGTAAATTAAGTCCCGGCATTATAACACCACCAAGAAAATCCCCATTTTTATCCAAAATATCAAAAGTTGTAGCAGTTCCCAAATCCACAATTATTGCAGGTTTTGAATATAATACATAAGCACCACAAGCGTTTGCAATTCTATCAGCTCCAGCTTCTTTTGGATTTTTTAGTTTTAATTTTATACCAAGATTTAATTTATTCGTTAGAAGAATTGAATCCAGATGAAAAACGTTATCTGCTGCGTGTTTAAATATTCTGTTTAATTCATCGACTACCGATGCAATAATACAAGCTTTGATATTGTATTTTTTAAACAAGGTATGAAGTAAAATTTCATATTCTTCTTGTGGTAATTCTTTGTCTGAAGGTAATCTATACGTTTCAAGTATACTCTCATTTTCAAACACACCGAGTGTTATATTTGTATTTCCTATATCTACTGCCAAAAGCATTATATTTCTCCGTAATTACTTAAAGTTGAAGAAAGAATTTGTTTCATTTCTTCTCGATATGATTTAGGGTTAATAATTTCACACTTATCATCATATCTAAGAAGGCGCGAAAATAATATTTCTTTATTTTCTCCGTGATTTGAAACAGTTATACTTTGTCCGTCAAAATTTTTAAGCAAACGCTCATTGTCTCTCAATCTGTAACGTTCCGCCAAAGGTGTTTTAAGTGCAAATATTACAACCTGATCATTATGATTTTTTATATATTTTTCACTGAGAACTTGTATTCCGGACAAACGATTTGTTTCTACCATTTTTTCCTTATTTTTGTAAATTACGTGAAAATATGTTTTATCTTTATTTTCAACTATTGCAATCGGAATACAATCCTGAATCAACTTATTTTTATACATAAATCTTATTTTTCTTTTTTCTGATAACGCCAATTCAAAAAGTTCTGTAGTAATTTGATAAGTCCCTTTTTCAATTCGAGCGATTTTTTTATTAGAAAATTTGTTAATTTTTTCTAAAAAACTATCAAAAATCTTATTACACTTACTTCCCAAATCTTGTTTTACGACATTCTGCATAATTTCTAATATTCCCTTATCATCAGACGTAAGCTCAAATCCGAAAGGCATGTTTGTGATAAAGTACCTGTTTTGAATTTTGGGGATATTAAATCCTGAATATCTGCAAGTATTTATGTATTTACTTACAACACTATTATTAAAAATTGGTGCAGGTTCTTTTTCATTAAGTTTATCTACAATCTCCTGCATCGTAAAATTACCTTGAAGTAAAACCAATAAAGTTTTCAAAACTTGTAAAGAAGAAAGATTTATTTTAGCAGAATACTTAGCCATTATAAATACTCCTCATACTTTTTAATATTTCTATAATTTCTTCTCTAAAATCTTTTGGTTCAATTACTGTACAAGCAGAGCCAAAGGACAAAATACGCTGGGTAGCAGTAAATTTATTATAATATTTACCTTCAATAACTTTACCATCCGTTTGTTCTTCTATAATTTGTTCATTTTCTTCTAGAGCGAGAATACAAGAATTTCTTAAGAAAAATTTTATATTCTTAGTTTCGATTTTAATATCATTACTATCATTGTTTTTTCTGGAAATTATAGATAAAATCCTCTTTATATTCAATATGATAGATTCTTTACGACCAAAATCATAACAATAAAGAAATATACTATCATTTTGTATAACAATTCTTTGTGCAGCAACATTTTTTTCTGTAGGATTTTCCGAAGGTTTTTGGTAAATAAGATTTAAAATTTGTTTTTTGGTGCAATCATTAATTAACTCTTTAATTAAATCTATATTAAAATCTTTTAGTAAAGATAATCCGAGTAAAGTTTCTTTTGTTTTGTCATCATTAACACAAGAGGCAAGTTTTTTAAAAAGTTCATCAAATTTCAACAAAAGCTCAATATCCGAATTGCTTTTTACTTTGTTATATACTCTTTTTAAAACAGATATTTCATCATCAGTAAATCCAATAGCAAAAGGATGCTCTAAAAGAGTGTATTTATAATTCGTTTTCGACCCTGCTCTGGTTATTTCACAACCGATATTTCTTAAGGTGTTAATATTAATTCTAATAATATCATCAGAGCTTTCAGGCTCCATAATTTTAAGCTTTATAAAAGCTTGTTTGATTTCTTCAAAAGTTTTAGGTGCATCTATGAGTAGTGTCAAAAGCACAAGAGCTCTAACTCCGGTTAGAGATACTTGATTAATTTCTGTATTTTCAGCAAGCTTTAACAAAACAATCCCTCAAAATATATTATATTATTTGCACAAATTAGTTAAATATTCAATCACAGTATCGCAAAATCTTCTATCTACAGCACTAAATCCCAATACATCATTACCAAATTCTTTTTTTATTTTAGCAATAACACTTTGTTGTTTACTTTTAGGTACATAATCTATTTTGGTTACAATAGTAAATATAGGAAGATTATATGCACTAACCCATTCTCTCATTTGATAATCATTTTTTTGAATATCATGTCTTGCATCAATAAACTGTATTAGTGATTTAATTTGTTTTCTATTTAGCAAATACTCTTCTAAATATTTTTGCCATCTAGCTTGAGCTTCTTTAGAAATTTTAGCGTAGCCATATCCCGGAAGATCAGCAATAGTAAAAATATCGGAAAAGTTAAAAAAGTTTATTAATCTGGTTTTCCCTGGAGTATTTGATGTTTTAGCGAGTTTTTTATTATTTGCAAGAGCATTAATAAAAGAAGACTTTCCAACATTAGAACGTCCGAGAAGCGGAAATTCCGGCAGTTGAAAATCCGGACATTGTGATAGCTTTTCTGCACTTATAATAAATTTTGCATTAAGCTGACTCATTTTCTCTTTCCTTCTCCTTTGCTCTATGAGTTACCAACGATAATAATTTATACATTTTTTCATTATTAACTACAGTTATTTGAGCTTTGTCTTTCAATAAAGTTACATCTACTGAAGGTTTATGCTCAAAGATATTTCCGGTTTGAAGACTTACAATTTGTATAAAATTATCCCTCAATATACTAAGGGGTTCTTTCAAAAATGTCTCAAAAGTCTTAAAAATATTCATACGTACCGCTTCAAACTTTAGTACAAGTATTGTATAATATACAAGGGTAAATGTAAACTATGGACAGTAAGGAAAGAGAATATATAGAGTCTTTTAAGTCTTATTTGAGTGTAGAGAAAAATTTTTCTTCTCACACACTCAGTGCTTACGAATCAGATGTAGTAAGCTATATTTTATGGTTAAACGGTACGAGCTGTGTGAATGTTGATTTTAATAAACTCAGAGAATATTTACATTTTATTCAGAGATTTGATTATAAAAAGACAACAATAGCAAGAAAAGTTGCTGCGATTAGGACTTTTTATAAATTTTTATTTAGAGAAAGATATATGGATTCAGATCCGGCTCTATCTTTAACTGCACCGAAAAGACCAAAATCTTTGCCTAAATTTTTAACTCCTGATGAAGTGGAGAAAATCTTAAATAACGTTAAAATTGATACTCCGGCAGGTTTTAGAAATAGAGTTATACTTGAGCTTCTTTGGGCAACAGGAATGCGTGTTTCGGAATTAAGTAATCTAAACTTTGGCGACCTTAACCTTGACGAAAATGAAATACGTGTTTTTGGAAAAGGGGCTAAAGAAAGAATTGTACTCATTTCTGACAGAGCGAAAGGATACCTTTTACAATATATAGATTATGCAAGAAAATTACTTGCACCGGGTTATGATATCGGAGAAGTAACAGATGATTCACCTCTTTTTATAAACAACACCGGATATAGGCTTCAGAATAAAACTATTAGAAAAGTTATAAATGAAACCGTTGAAAAAATAGAACTTCCTAAAAAAGTAACTCCACACGTATTTAGACACAGTTTTGCAACAAAACTTATAGAAAACGGTGCAGATTTAAGAGTTGTACAGGAATTACTCGGACATGCCGGGATTTCTAATACACAAATTTATACTCATATTTCTATGAAACATATGAAAGATGTTTATGAAACAGCTCACCCGCACGGGAAATAATTTAAGATTATTTTCTAATTTTGGGCTATAATCACTTTTGGGAGGAAATATGAAAACAGCACAAGTTTATAAAGATAAAATTATTATAAAAGAAAGTGATGATATAAAGTTAAATGGAAGAAAAGGCGCAATAGTAAAAGTTTTGGGTTGCGGACTTTGCGGTTCTGATATTGTAAAATTTAAGCATAATATTGTCCAGGACGGTGCTGTTTTGGGACATGAAATTGTTGCGGAAATATCTGAGATTAATTCAGAAACGCCATTTAAAGTTTGCGATAAAATCGTAACTTCACACCACATTCCTTGCGGTACTTGCAAATATTGTAAGCATGGTAATGTTTCTATGTGCGAACATTTTAAGAAAACCAATATTTTCCCAGGTGGATTCAGTGAAAGAGTTTTTGTATCAGAAGAGCATTTAAAGAATGTTGCGTATTTGGTACCTAATAATATTACTAATGAAGAAATCTCTTTTTATGAGCCTTTAGGCTGCTGTATAAGGGCAATAAAGAGATGTAATTTATCAGAAGGTGATTCTGCTTTGGTAGTCGGTTTGGGCTCCATCGGACTTTTGATGAGCGAAGGTTTAAGGGCTTTGGGGTACAAAGTTTATGGATGTGATTTGATTCCTGAGCGTATTGAACTTGCTAAAAGCATGGGAATTGAGGCGTTTAATTCAAGAAATTTGGATGAATTTGAGCAGATTATAAAAGGTAAAACCGAAAACTTTGGAGTAGATTCGGTATTTATGACTTCAGGCGCCGATAAAGCTATTGATGTAGCTTTAAAAGCTGTAAGACAGGGTGGAAAAATTCTTGTATTCTCAAGCACACCTCTGAGTAACGGATATCCGAACAATGAAATTTATTACAAAGAATTGACTGTGTTAGGCAGTTATTCTCCTGCTCCAAGTGATTTAAGAGATTCATACGATCTTTTAATTTCAGGAAAAGTTAATGTAAAAAATCTTACAACAGTTTATCCGCTTGAAAAAATACAACAAGCTTTTGATGATACTGTTTCAAATAAGATTTTTAAAGCGTATATTAAGATTAACTAATCTTAATGATATTAAATTCATCATCCCATTCAATCTCGCCTGCGTCAGGTTCGATATTGTGGTAGGTGTATGTGTTTTCAATAAATTTAGGATTAAACATCCCTTTTTTGCCTATAATTTTAATTATTTCAGGTAAAAGTTTTGTACTTCCTGCAATAGTTCCGTCTTTTGAGGTAGCTTTATTTCCGTCATAATAGATTTTTGAGTCCGCAAAGATAGTTTCTCTTAAATTACTATATGTTATCGGAAGAGCGTCGCTTATTAAAATTACCTTATCTTCAGGTTTTGCTTTAAAAAATAATTTTAATGCGTTATCACTTACGTGAATACCGTCAGCAATAATTTCTGCATAAACATTATCATTAATTAAAGCCGAAAGTGCTGTAGAAATTCCTCTATGAGTAACTCCGGACATTGCATTAAACGTATGCGTAGCGCCGTTAACATTTCCAAAACCGATACAATGACCTGCTTGTACTTTTATGTTTTTTTCTCTTAAATAATCAATTAAGCCTTCATCCAGTTCAGGTGCCAGAGTCACAATTTTTATAAAATCATCCTCAAGCAATCTATAGTTATCAACCGTTAAAGGTAAGAAGTGTTCAGGATTATGAATACCTTTTTTTTCAGGGTTAATAAATATCCCCTCAAGATGAATTCCTACAATGCTTTTAGTTTTTTTAGCCGCCTCTTTTATAACACTGATTTGGCGTTTTGTATTTTGTAGAGAATCAGTAACAAGTGTCGGGAAGAATTTGCCTATACCGATTTTTCTTAATTTCTCGGACAAATCGACAATTTCATTAACACTTGCCTTGTTAAAATCAACACCGTATGCACCGTGAAAATGCTGTTCTAATATTAAATTTGTTTTCATTTTATCTGGCTCTATTAATTGTTACCAAAAATTTCTCTGACTTTTTCTCTATCATCAAAGTGAATTGTTTCGTTTGCAAGAATCTGATAATCTTCATGCCCTTTTCCGGCAATAAGTACAACATCTTTTGGTTGCGCTATTTTGTGTGCTTCTTTTATCGCAAGCTCTCTATCAGGTTCAACTATAACTTCATTAACACTTTTGAATCCTGCAAGAATATCCGTAATAATTTGCTGTGGGTCTTCTGAACGCGGATTATCGCTTGTGACAATAACTTTATCTGCAAGTTCTTCCGCTATAGCTCCCATCTTAGGACGTTTTGTTGTATCACGATCGCCGCCGCAACCAAACAGACAAATTAATTTGCCATCACTTGGTGTAATATCGCGGGCTGTTTTTAATACATTTGCAAGCCCGTCAGGAGTGTGCGCGTAATCAACAATTACTGTAGGTTTTGTTATTATAACCTCAAACCGTCCTGCAACTCCTCCTATTTCTTCCAGTGTTTTTATTGCTCTTTCAATATCCATACCTAATGCCATAGCAGTTGTTAAAGCCGCTAAAACATTATAAACAGAAAACATTCCATTCATCTTCAAATAAACTTGATATTCCTTATCTTTTACACAACAAGTAAAAGAAGCTCCGTCATGATTAAATTTTATATCTTTGGCTCTAACATCTGCAGGCATATTAATTCCGTATGTATATGTGCTTACTGTTGGAGAAATTGCTTCCAAAAATTTTTCCGCATACTCATCATCACGGTTTATCACAGCGAAATCTCCGGCAACAAGATTTTCAAAAAGAATAGCCTTTGCCTTGAAATAATTATTCATTGTTATATGAAAATCAAGATGATCCTGTGTAAGATTTGTAAATACTGCCCCATTGAAATCACAATAATCAACTCTGTGCTGTGCAAGAGCATGAGAAGAAACCTCCATCACAACATTTTTAATACATTTTTCATTAATTTCGTACAACAAACTCTGAAGCTCCGGCGCTTGAGGAGTTGTATGCTTTGCATCTCGATACACATCATCAGAAGAGAATTTATGTCCCAATGTTCCTATTAATGCACATTGCTGATTATTGGCCTCAAACAACTTTTGAATAAGATGGGTAACAGTTGTTTTACCGTTTGTACCGGTAACTCCAATAACATTAAGCTTTTTAGAAGGAGAACCATAAAAGAAATCCGAAATTTGTGCAATAATCTCACTTGTATCCTCAACAACAATTTGCGGAACATCCAAGTTTAACCTTCTTTCAACGATACAAGCACAAGCACCGTTTGAAAAAGCTTCCTCTGCATATTCATGCCCGTCAACATGCTCTCCTGTTAGACAAATGAATAAATCATTAGGCACAGTCTTTTTTGAATTGTAAGAAATTCCCATGATTTCATCTGACATATTGTCTACGTTAACAAGCTCTATATAATTAATACTATCAATCAAATTGCGTAATCTCATTATTCTTTTATTCCTTTCTGAAAATCATTATTTACAGTAATTTTGTCAGGTTGTAAATTTAAAATACGAGAAATTTGTGTAGAAATTTCTTTAAAAATAGGTGCTGCAACTGTGTTACCCCATATTTCACCACCCTGAGCAGAGTCTACTATTACGTAGATTAGCACCTGCGGATCCGATGAAGGCATATAGCCTACTATGGAAGTATATAGCTTATCAGTATAGCCGCTTCCGTTTTCTTTAGGTTTAATTGAAGTTCCTGTCTTTGCGGCAATATTATAACTGTCAGACTTAATAGGAGATTTACCTCTATTTATGCTTTCCGTTAAAAGATCCGTAACAACTCTTGCGTGCTCTGGAGTCATAACCTGAACTCTTTTAATTTTTATAGCCTCTTCTTCAGGAGAGTATTTGATAACGTGAGGTGTAACCCTAACACCATCATTAGCTAAAGCAGATACAGCAGATACCATTTGTATCGCAGTAACAGACGAACCATAACCATAGCCCATTGAAGCATGGTCAGAAGTATCCCACTTACTTGGATACTTTAAAATCCCTACCGATTCCCCTGGAAGATCTATGCCGGTTTTTTCACCAAAACCGAACTTTTTAAGCATATTATAAAACTCATACTTGCTCATCATTTGAGCAACAATTACAGAACCAACATTGCTTGAATGCTCAAATAAGTACACCAAATCAATCATACCCGGATTAGGATGCCTGTTATAATCATAATTCTTAATCGTCCACCAACCAATTTTAATTTTTCCAGTATCGTTTATTCTTGAATAACGATTAATTTTTCCAAGCTCAATAGCCGAAGCTACCGTAATAGTTTTAAATGTAGACCCCGGAGGGAAAACATCTGTTAAAGTCCAGTTCTTTGTCTGAAAACTTGTTGCATTTTTAAAATTATTAGGATCAAAATAAGGATAGACTGCATAAGCTAAAATTTCACCATTTTTCGGATTCATTACTATAACAGCACCCCTGTGAGCTTTGAATTTCTCGATAGCCTTCATTAATTCCTTTTCACAAACGTGCTGAACAGCAGCATCTATTGTTAAAGTAACATCTTTACCCTTAACAGGCTTTGTAGCAGCCACAGGGTCGGTCGAAATGTTATATATAACTTTTCCTTTAGGTGTCATTTCGAAATTGGAAGTTTTAGTTACACTCTCCAAAATATCTTTTGCCGTTAATTCAACTCCCGAAGCTACATCAGCATCAAAATTATAATATCCCAAAATATGCGCAGCTAAAGTCCCCTGAGGATAAGTCCTTATACTTTTTTTGTCCATAGGGATTTCGCGCAAATTAAGCTTGGCTATCTGATCCCTCGTTCGTCTGTCTACATTTTTTTTTAACGAAATTAATGAAACATCTTGCTTCAATTTTTCTGTCAAATCAACCTGAGAAATTTTTAATATAGGAGCAAGTAATTTTGCAAGCTCCTCAGGAGTGTGAACAAAATCCTCTTTTCTTGCAAAAATATCGTAATAAACAGTATCTGTAGCAAGTTTTATACCGTTTCTGTCATAAATGTTTCCACGCATAACAAATGAACTTGCTCTTCTTTGTTTTTTTGCCTTAGCTCTAAAATGCCTCACATCAAGAACTTGTACACAGAATAAATATACTATAAACAACATAATAGCAATGAGAAAAAAACCTTGTATCCATACAAGACGGTCGGAAAAAACCTTATTTTTATTAGTATTTACACTTCTCCTCATAACTTCCCCACTTATTTAATTCTAACATAATTGTATGAAATTTAAAAGAATATTAACAAATATCGTCAAAAAATTTCCATGACACAGAAAAAAGGTGTAAGCCAGTTGGGCTATTTTTTAAGTGTACTTTTGACATTTTATCTTAAAAACCGCATGAATACTGCCTTTCACAAAAGTTAACAAAAGAACTTTTACCCTCTTGACTTTTTATTTAATATGTAGCATAATAAAATTGTTGAATGAAGTGTAAATCAAACACTTAATAACAACAGAAAGTTCACAGAGGTGATAATGATGTTAGTTAATAGAATTTCAAATATAGATAATAATATAAATTTCAGATCTAATACAGTTGCTACTAATATGGAATCTCAAAATGCTATATTAATGCTAAGAGACCCTAAAGCATCTGTTAAATTCCAACAAAGTCAGGAATTTGCTCAAAACGCAGATTCTGTTGACACTAATCCATTGAAGGCTCTAGGTTACAAGTTATACAGAACTTTTAGTATGATTAAAAACAACGATCAAGAAGTTCAAAACGAAACTAAACAATTCTCAGTAATTGCATAAGTTTCGAATAAAGATTTAACATTGACCAACAGAATACACACACACTTTTAATTTTAATATAATACACACACATAATTTAGCGGTAATTCAGACAATTATCGCTTTTATTTTTTTGTGTAATGTTCAGACAAAAAATAGAGGACTTTAAAAGTCCTCTATTTTTTTAAACCGACTACCTAAGCCTCATCATCAGGTAAACCGAGCGATATTCGTTTATCTTTCGGATTAAATTTTACAATTTTAGTATTAACTTTATCACCTGCATTTAGGATTGAATTTGTTTTATTTTGATATTCGCTAAGTGCGGTTTGAGGAAGCAGAGCTTCTACGCCTGGCATAACTTCAATAAACGCACCAAAAGGTTTAATTCTTGTTATTATGCCTTCTTTAACTTCGCCCTCTTTTAATTCTTCTTCTGCTTTTATCCACGGATCAGGCTCTGTATTTTTCAAACTAAGACTTATTCTCTGTTTGTTGTAATCCACATCAATAATTTCAACATTAATTTCTTGTCCCACCTTTAGAAGATCTGTCGGATGTTCAACCCATTTCCAAGAAATTTGTGAAAGCGGAAGCAGACAATCTACACCACCTACATTTACAAATGCACCAAAGTCGGTAATTCTTACAACTTCGCCTTTCACAACCTGTCCGACCTCTACTTGTTCAAAAACATTTTTACGAGTTTCAGCCATATTAGTTTCAAAAACTTTTCTGTTGGACAAAATTAAGTTGTTTTGTGATTTATCTAATGATAGAATTTTTACTTCAATTTTATCACCAGGGTTGCAGATAGTTTCTCTTGCACAGAGTTGACCTTGCGGAATAAAACCTTGAACTCCTGATACATCAACTACCACACCACCTTTTACTATTTGAGAAACAACAACAGCAATAGTTTCATCTGCTTCTTTAATTTTTTCAAGTTCTGCCCAAGTATGAGCCAAATGAACTTTTTTATAAGACAGAGTAAATTTACCGTTCTCATCACATTCCTGAGTAATTAAGAATTCATATTCGGTATTTAAGCTTAAAACATCTTCTACTTTTGCTTTTTTATCTGAAGAGACTTCATAAGAAGGCACAAATGCCGCGCTTTTCGAGCCTATATCAACAATGGCACCATCAGATTCATATGCACACACTACCCCTTTTACTATGTCTCCCCGTTTGAAATTGTAATCATATTTCGAAAGAAGAGCTTCAAAATCAATATCTGAATACTGTTCAACCATGCGTATTCTCCTTTTTCCAAATAAACACGTCGGTATTATAACATATTTAGCCGATTTGAGCAATAGGCATGTAGTTTTTATCCTTTATATAAACACTTTTTCACATTTCAGTTGGTTTTTAACTATTCTTCCAATAGCTGTTAATTCTCCCTTATACATTAGTTTTATTGGAGTCAATGAATTAAAATCGTCAGTAATTGTTAATGCCATGCCGTTAGAAACTTTTATTTTTTCTTCTTCTGTCAATTCATAGGTTGGAAAATTAAGTTTTTGGGTAGGATAAATCAAATTTTCCAGAACTTTTTCTTTTGTATCAAGTAAATTTAGGTTAATTGAATCTTCTAAATTAAAATCTCCGGCTTTAATTCTTTCGAGTTTAATTAAATGAGCATACACACCTAACTTTTCGCCCAAGTCATTAGCAATTGAGCGGATATAAGTTCCTTTTGAACACTCTATCATGAGGGAAAGTTGTTGTTTTTCCTTGTCAAATTTTTTAATTTCCAATTTACTTATATTAACTTTTCTTGGTTGAATTTCGACGTCTTTTCCTTCTCTTGCGTATTCATAGAGCTTTTTACCCTTAACTTTTATTGCTGAAAAAATTGGCGGAATTTGTTCAATGTCACCTTTAAAAAATTCGAGATTTTTTTCAATTCCTTCCAAATCAACTTTTTTATCGGAGGAATTTACGATATCCCCTTCTATATCATAAGTTGTGGTTGAACTACCAAACTGAACAGTTGCAATATAAGCTTTATCATCGCTTAAATATTCAATTAATCTTGTAGCTTTTCCGATACAAACAGGTAAAACACCTTCAGCAAAGGGATCCAAAGTACCTGTATGTCCAATTTGTTTAATTTTAGTAATACGTCTCAAAACGGCAACAACATCGTGAGATGTCATTCCTGCGGGTTTATAAACATTTAAAAACCCGAACATTTTATTTTATCTCGCCTTTAGAAATTTTGTTAATTAAATCAAGAACTTTAGAACCTTGTTCAAGTCCATCTGAGTATACAAACTTAATTTCAGGAGTAACTCTCAATCTTATGCGTTTTCCGACTTCAAAACGGACTTTTCCGGTATTTTTTTCAATAATTTCTTTATCTTTTTCTATTTGTTCAGGAGAACCTAAAACGCTATAGAAAACTTTTGCGTACGAATTATCGTGAGAAACTTCAACGTCAACTATAGATAAAACTCCTTCTATTCCTCTGATTTCCTTGCGAATAATTTCAGAGATATCTCTCATAAGTTCTTTTCGAACTCTTTCATTTCTTAAAGACATTGTTTTTCTCCTTTACAAAAGTAATTGTAGAACAATTATAACACAAACAAAAGAGTCTAACAGGATAGAAAAACAGATTAAGCTAAAAAAGAGGGTGAAAAATTCACCCCCTTCTTTTGTATAAGCGAACGACTTACTTACTATTCGCCGCTGCAACCAAAGGCTATGGTTACACGTTCTTTAGGGTTGATGGCAGAAATTTTGTATCCTTTAGCATCAACTAAGTAACCGACTTCATCCCCCGTAGCTTGAACTAAGCCGACAGTACCTGAAATCGCAGTTCTTGTAAGGTCTATAGGAGCCTTAATTGTATCCTTGGCAACATCACCTAAGCTTCTAGCTGATGCCATAAATTGTCCTTGGAATGCTTCACCAAGAGCGATACCTGTACCTGATGCTACGTCTTCAAGTGCGTTACCTAAATTAGAAATCATACCGCCTGTTGTTCTACCAACGATACCTAACATTTGACCACCCCAAGTAAGTGGAGCTGTAACAATTCTTGATACGATGTTTGGTGTATTAGACTTATTGATTTCTGCATTAAGTATTTGTCTAGGAAGAGTTGCTTTGCAGCCGCAATTTTCGATTTCTGTGAATGCAAGTTTCAACGCACCCTTTTCACATCCTGAAGGTCTTACTACTTCTACTACTTTACCGTAAACTTTTGATCCGCAAGGGAATAATTTACCGTTAATAGTAACATCTTCTAATGTTTTTGCTGCAAATCTTTGACCAACGTGAGAAGACTTAGCACTTACTTGATCTTTAAATTCTAACTGTAATGTAGGAATTTGTACGATTTCTTCGTTTTCAATGAAAGCTTTTTTGTCTGTTGGGCACATTGGGCAATCGTTGTTAGCTGTAACAGGGTTTTTGTCTATGCCTGCTGCTACACGAATGTTTTGTAACATTGCTGCGATATCTGCACGTGAAGCATCTTTAAATGGTGCAATTGTGTTAGGGTTTGGTGAATTATTTAATGCACCCTTATCCAAAGCAATTGCTATAGGAATTTGAGCCCATTCAGGAACGGTGTTACCGTCACAGTATTTAGACAAAATTTCCTGAGCTTTGCATTTATCCATTGTTGGGCAAGTAATACCTTTAGATAATGCGCATAAAGCTTCTGCTCTTGTTACGTTGTGATTTGGTAAGAACTTGCCGTCAGGATATCCTTTAAGCAAATCTTGGTGAACTGCAACTGTAATTGCTGAATTTGCCCAGTGATTTGTCGGAACATCTGAGAATAATTTTTCAGGTGCGCAAGAATACATGTCTTTGTTAAAACCTTTAACCAACATTGTTGCAAATTCTGCACGTGATATATTTTTAGAAGGTTTGAATAGTCTGTCCGGATAACCTACTACAACATCATTTGTAGCAAGCTTATCGATTTCACAAGAAGCCCAGTATCCGTCAGGAACGTCAGGGAACATTTGTAAACCTGCTGCTGCACCTGTCATATTACTAAACGGTGATAAATCAAATGGTTCTAATGTCTTTTTGATTGCTTGAATTGAGTTAGCTGTACTCATTTGGATAGGACATCCGTTTCCGTCCATTTTAGCTTCATCTCTTATAATAGGTGAGCCTGTATGTCTTGCCATATCATTTAGGCAAGGAATATCTGTTGCAGCACCTGTGATTGAACCATCCGAAGCTACTGTTGTACCCATTGTACCTGCTGTTAATTGATTTACTTCTCTGTTAACAGAGAAACCTTCTGCTGTGTAGATAGAATCTTTATTTGTACCTACAAAATTGTTGTAACCATAAACAGCGTTCGGATAAGAATAAACTTGTTTCATATCCGCACGGGATAAATCTTTAACTCCTGGGCAAAGTGCACAGGAAGGAACTGGGTCCGGTTCACATTGCGGAGCTGCGCCACAACCGCAATCCGGAGCCGGAGCTGTTTCACACGGACAAGCCGCACCGGTCATTTCCGGAATCTCGTCACAAGGACAAGCGCCTTGGGTTACTACTGGACGCTCATCACACGGGCAGGCTGCCATTACCGTATTGAACGAACACGTTGCTATCCCAACGGCAATTGCAGCTGCCACAGTAAGTTTTCTAATCGTCATTTTAACCTCCTTTGTTATAGGTGGAGTAGATTTACGTTCATTCTCTAAACTT
>CALUVP010000134.1 GCA_944324215.1 Candidatus Gastranaerophilales bacterium
TATTCATCTTTATTAGCATTTTGAGTAAAATCAGAGAATACTTTATCCAAAAGTTTAGGATCATTTATTTCTGCAATATTAAATGCATCAATTAATTGTTGTTTAGTTAACATTAAATCATCCATTCGTTTAGGCTGCAAATTCGCCATTTCTCTTGCTCTTTCAAGAATCTTAGAATCGGTTATATGTTTTTCAGCTTCACTTAATTTGACAACCTCAAGAGGTTTTCTTTTAAATAATTTATCAAAAGCGGATGGCTTAGCTGTTTCAAAACTTATTTCCTTAGGAAGTTCTATATTTTTACCTAAAACCGCATTTTTAAATTCATTGACATTCATCTTATTATCTTTTATATAGTCTAAAAGATGTTTATTTAATATTTCTGAGGTTGCAGGATTTAGTCTATTAGCATTTCCACATTCCACAAAATTTAAAAGATTTCTTACATGACCTTGAGCCCACATATAGAAATAAATTGAACCTATATCCCGAATTGCAATTTCTCTTCTTTCTTCCTTCGTACGAGCATTATACATTCTACCACCAGCGATACCAGCATCACTTGATAATAATTTTCCGGTGTTTGTATTTTCAATTGCATTTGTGAAAACATTTATTGCATTTATTCCAGCACCTTTAAAAGAAGGATTATGTTGTGCTTTTAATTCTTCTAATTGCTCCCTTCTTCCTTTTAGTCTATTTGTTAGTCCTTGGTTCAATTTAGGAACAACAAAACCTATAAATAAGTTAGTAATAATAACACTAGTAAGGACTTTAGCTCCTTTAATAAGAGCAACTTGTTTAGCACTAAAACCTTTAGGTGCAATATTTTTCATAAAGTTTTCAAAAGGAGTTCTTAAAACTTTATCTGTTCCTACATCAAAATTCTTAGTAGTTTTTAAAATTTTATTAACTAATTTATCCCCAAGAGCGTTCATTGCAGTAACACCGCAAAGCCAAACTATTGATCCTGACGATTCCTCTATAAAACGCTCTCTTGCTTCATCAATACCGCCACGCTTATGTGCTTGATAGGTTCTACCAAGGACAACAGTTGCTTCTAAAGCTGCAATTGGAGCCATTGCATCAGCTTTTGTCATTGATGTTATCACTTTTGATAGAGTTACTTTATTACCAGATATCGGATTCAAAATAAAACCTTTCTCCTTTTACTCCAGCATCAAAATTTGTAAATAATTATTTTTGACAATTCTAGAGTAAAATGTTACAAAAGTAAAAAAAACTTTACAAAATTTTAAAAAATAAAATCTCTACTTGTAATTATAATATGTTTTAATTATGATTGAATTAAATGTATACGTAGTCAAAATATAAAGGGAATAGCAAAATGAATCCTATTATTAAAAATTTAGAAGCAGAATATACAACAAGAGAATTACCAGAAATGAATCCTGGTGATACTGTTAGAGTTTCTGTAAAAATCGTTGAAGGTAACAAAGAAAGATTACAAGCTTACGAAGGTACTATTATTGCTGAACACGGTTCAGGTATTAATAAGACAATTACTGTAAGAAAAGTATTCCAAGGTGTTGGTGTAGAACGTGTATTCTTAGTACACTCTCCACGTATTGATAAAATCACAGTTCAAAGACGTGGTGATGTTAAACGTGCTAAATTGTATTACTTAAGAGAACGTTCTGGTAAAGCAACTCGTATTAAGGAAAAAATTGAAAAAAGATAAGGGGTAAATACAAATTGCATATTCACTGGTACCCTGGGCACATTGCAAAAGCTGAACGTCAGCTTAAGGATAAGTTAAATTTAGTTGATGTGGTAATTGAGGTACGTGATAGCAGAATACCTTTGAGTAGTAGTTATTCAAACATAAAGAAGCTTTTGGGAGAAAAACCAAGGCTTCTTTTGTTGAATAAGGCTGATTTAGTTGACAAAAACAAATTAAAAGTATGGGTAGATTATTTAAAAGAAACTACTCAATGTCCTGTAATTATAACAGAAGCTAAAGGAAATAAAGATTTAGCACAAGTCGTAAAAGCCGCAATTGAATTAAGTGAACCTAAGATACAGACTTTGATGGCAAAAGGTCTTTTAAGACGTCCGGCTAGAGCAATGGTTGTTGGAATGCCAAATGTCGGAAAATCAAGTGTTATAAATAAATTAACAAAATCATCTAAAACAAAAATTGGAGCAAAAGCTGGAGTTACTCGCCAACAACAGTGGGTAAGAATTAATCCTAAACTTGAATTGTTAGATACTCCTGGGATTATTCCGACTAAACAAGATGATCAAGAACAAGCTGTTAAATTAGCTTTTGTAAGTTCTGTTTCAGAAAATGCTTATTCTCCAGAGCCTGTTGCAAAAACACTGTTGGATATGCTTTCAAAGATATGTAATGATTACCTGTGTGAGTATTATAAAGTTGAAAATTTGACATTAGAAGAAATTGCACTAAAAAGAAATTGGATTATTAAATCGGAAACTCCTGATACAGAAAGAACTGCAATTTATATACTTAAGGATTTTCGAGAAGGCAGGTTAGGTAAATTTATATTAGATGAGTTACCTGAAAATGA
>CALUVP010000135.1 GCA_944324215.1 Candidatus Gastranaerophilales bacterium
TTTTACTTTTAAACAGATAGATTTTTCTCTGATGCAAACTTTTTTGTTTATGCGATTGAAGCAATCTTTTCTGTTAACTTTTGTATTGATAAACTTTACTATTTATACAGTACGAGTGATTAATGTCTATACAAGTAATAATGAGGTACGCGTATGGCATTAAATATTTTTGAAAAACGAATTAAAGCTTGGGAAGAAAAGTATCGCCCCATTGCCCCTGAAATTCTTCGCAAAATCAATAAGTTAGTTGAGCAGTATGACAAAACTCAACAAGTCGATAAGGATTCAAAAGCCCTATTGATAGTCGATGGTACAAAATTAGTCCGAGAGTTTCGAGGCCGAAGGTACACTGTGCTTGTTTTACAAGACGGTTATGAATTCAATGGTGAAAAATACAGGAGTCTCTCCGCTGTTGCAAATCAAATTACTGGAACACATTGGAATGGTAAGAAATTTTTTGGAGTAGCCTAATGAAAAAGCAAATAAGATGTGCAATTTATACCAGAAAATCAACTGATGAAGGACTTGAACAAGATTTTAACTCTCTTGATGCTCAAAGAGAAGCCTGCGAAGCTTACATAAAATCACAAAAGCACGAGGGTTGGACTCTTTTGACTAAAAAATACGATGATGGTGGGTTCTCCGGCGGAACAATGGAACGTCCGGCATTCAAGCAACTTCTACAAGATGTAGAAAATGATAAAATTGATATTGTTGTAGTTTATAAAGTCGATAGGCTCACTCGTTCTTTAATGGATTTTTCGAAAATAATTGAAGTATTAGATAAGCATAATGCATCATTCGTTTCGATTACTCAGCATTTTAATACAACAACTTCTATGGGACGTTTGACTCTAAATATTCTATTATCCTTTGCGCAATTTGAAAGAGAAGTAACTGGTGAAAGGATTCGAGATAAATTTGAAGCATCAAGGCAAAAAGGACTTTGGGTAAATGGACAGCCACCTTATGGGTATAAAAAGGGAGAACATCATCTTTTGTATCCAGAGCAACCATTTGCTAATAATGTAAAAACGATTTTTGAAGAATATTTAAAAGTGAAAAATGTGATTAAGTTACAACAAATTCTTAGAGAAAAGCAAATTTTATCTAGGACAAATAAGCCGATTCCGAAAACCTCATTGTATAGAATTTTATCGAGTAAAGCTTATTTAGGGAAAATCGTTCATAAAGATAAAGTTTATGATGCTCAACATGAACCATTAGTTTCTGAGGAATTGTTTAATTCTGTTCAGAATTTATTGAAATTAAATGCAACTGAGCGAGAGCATAGAACAAATGCTAAATGCGGAACTCTTTTATCAGGCTTGCTTTATGATGATATTGGAAATCTTATGTCTCCGAGCTATAGCAAAACTAAAAATAAACAATACCGATATTATATTAGCCAAGCAATAAAAGATCCAAGCAAGTATGAACGAGGACAGATTACCAAAATTTCTGCTGGAGAAATTGAACAATACATTAATAATGATGTAAGAAATCTTTTAGATGATACATTGTACATGCAAACTTATTTGGATGAGTATTCGGTTGAACAACAAAGGCTAATTCTTAAAGAGATGAACGAGTTTTCTCCTGATAAAGTTTTTATTAGAACGAGTATAAAAAGAATTGATTTACAGTTTAATTTTATAAAAATTAATTATGACATAAATTACATAATCAAATATTTTGCAACACTAGCTTTGAACGCAAAATTTACATATACACCTAATGACGAAGTTATAATTACAAGAGTTCAAAATGTAATGATATCAGTCACGCCACAAAAGCAGAATAAAATTATTATTCCTGGAAAAGCTAATTATGATATGAAACTCATTCAAGCAATAGTAAAAAGTTTTTGGTACAACAAACTTGGAGCAGAGAGAAAGCTACCGCCGGAGGCAAGAAACGGAAATAATAAGCGATTAAGGAAGCTAAGGTTTCTGCCACCAGAAATTATAGAAAGCATAATGAATGGAACCCAAGATCCGGAGCTGAATGTGAAGAAGCTTATTGAGATCGCGGATAAGTATGTGGAAGATAAATAAAAAAATGAAATATTTACAGAGGCCATGGTCTACTACGTTGTAAATATTTTGATTTCATTTTTAACTCCATATTAAATTTCTTATTTTTTATTGAAATAGGAGCTTTTAAAACTTCTTTTAAAATTTCTAAAAATCCAAATGCAACACCTCCCAAAAGCATTATTGAAAGTAAAACGGTTCCTAATATTTCACACACAGTTGGGAAATAACCTAATAAAAATAAATGGATCTGATTTTTTAAATATTTACCAATTTTATAACTATAAAATGATAAGTAATTTTCATTCTCATGTAATAAATAAGGTGTTAAAATTTTTTGGATAACATTACGATGTTCGCTATATCTTGTTGCAACCTCATAATTTTTACAAATTTGATTATCTGTTTCATCCCAGAGATATTTTTTTACTTCAAGCAGATACTCTTCGCAAAATGTTTCTAATTTATCAAAATCTTTTGGCTTAATTAAAAATTGATTAAGTTGCATTTTTTTATTAAATTCAGTGTTTATTTCAAAATACCTAGATTTAATATCTCTAATAGTTGATTTCTTTTTTTTCTTAGTTTTTTTTAAATGTGAATAAATTATATCATCGTATTCACATACTAATTCATTGCATTTTGCAAACATTAAATGAACTTCTTGATAAAGATTTTTATATCGCAATCTAAATAATTCTTTTCGTTCAACTCTTTCCGCAATTTTATTCTGTCCATTCGCGGCTGTCCAAGCCAACAAACCTATCATTATAGTGGCAGCAGCTTGAATAAACAACGCTAATGCTTGTTTGTCAGTTCTAAATAAATCTATAATTACATTGCCCATACTGAAATACTAACATAAAATATGAGTTTAAAACACAAAAAGGACCTTTTTTATTTGCATAAAGAGAATTTGAGCTTAAAAAAGTGAAATTCTCTAAAAATTACATCCCAGAAATTTTCTAAAAACCTCCAAAGCCCGCGACTCGCGGGAGTCTTTGCATTAAAAAAGAGACCTCTTAGGGTCTTTATATTTATTTTCTGAGATATATGACTGGTAAAAGAATATCCAAAAATTTTTAGCGCACTTATAATATTGCTTTAGATTTTCGTTATATCAATTATTTTTAAGTTATTCTTTAGACACTTTTAACTTGATGACCATTCTAAAAAATATTCAAAAATTAAAATATAGGAGCACTAATTAGACCTAATAATATGTTTTTTATTTTATAGTTAAGACGTAAATCTATACTAAATAATTCAATTTTTATTTATTTGTATAAACCTATATAAATTTTTACAATTTATGTTAAGATAGTTTATTAAAAGGTTAAATTAATGAGTGTTTATTATAAAAATTCTATATTAAATTTTATAAATCAAAATGAAGATGAAATATTGGGGATCCTAACTAAAAATGATGAATTTGATTCTTCATTTTTACAAAAACAAGCTTGGCCAAAGCAAATATCTATTTTAAAAGAAAGCTTAAAAAATCTTTCTGGCGATATTATTTTTGAATATACTATTCCTAGAATTGGTCGCCGTATCGATAATGTAATTATAACCCAGGGCATAATATTCGTTCTAGAGTTTAAAGTTGGAGAAAAATTATATAATTCTGAGGCTGAAGTACAAGTTAGAAATTATGCTTTGGATTTATCATATTTTCACAAAGAAAGTCATAAACGAATAATAGTTCCTATTTTAATTCCAACTTGTGCTCAAACAAAAAATATAGAAATAAAGCAGTATAAACATAATATCTATGATGTTATTTATTCAAACGGTTCAAATTTGAACGAAATAATCAACAAAGTTATTGGTATATCAAAAAAACAAAAGAATATTAATATTGATGATTGGATTGAATCAGAATATAGACCAACTCCTACAATCATAGAAGCTGCTCAAGAATTATTTGAAAAGCATACAGTTAAAGAAATTGCTCAAAATGAAGCAGCAGAAAATCTTACTAATACAAGCCAAGTCGTACAAGATATAATTGACTATTCAAAGAAAAATAAAAAGAAATCAATATGTTTTATTACAGGTGTACCTGGTGCAGGAAAAACATTAGCTGGGTTAAAAATTGCTATTGAAAATCAAGTAAGCTCTGGCAGCGACTATGCTTGCTTTCTTTCAGGAAATTATCCCTTAGTTAAAGTTTTACAAAAAGCATTGATTAAAAATGCAAAAGCTAGATATAAAAATGTTGATCCAAATAATGCGGTAGAAGATTTTATTCAAATTGTACATCTATTTAGAGATCAATCCCTAAATAATATCAAAAAACAGCCAACAGAGAATATTGTGGTATTTGATGAAGCTCAACGCGCTTGGAATAATCAAAAATTGGCTGATTTCCTAATGAAAAGAAAAAGTAGGGTTTTAAACAATATACCACAAGAAAAACTTGAAACATTTTTATCAATGAGTGAATCAGAATTATTTATAGAATATATGGATAGACGAAAAGATTGGGCTGTTATTGTTTGTCTTGTTGGTGGTGGGCAAGATATTAATGATGGAGAAGCTGGAATTGAAGAATGGTTTAATTCTATAAAAAAATCATTTAAAGGTTGGGATGTATATATTTCAAATAAAATAACTGATAGAGAATATATTGGCAATAATTCTCTAAAGGATGTTTTATCTGGAATGAATTATAAAATTAAAAACGATTTACATTTATCCATATCACTAAGATCTTTTAGAAATGAAAATGTTTCAAAATTTATTCATTATTTGTTAGAAAACGACAAAGATAATGCAAAAAAACTTTATAACGAAATTAAAAAGGTTTACCCAATTTGTATGACAAGAGATTTAACAACTGCAAAAAATTGGGTTAAAAATAAAGCAAAAGAAAGTGGAAATATTAATTGTCGATATGGGATAATTGCAAGTTCAAAAGCAAAAAGATTGCGTGCCGATGGAATATGGGTTCAGTGTAAATGTACTCCAGAAAAATGGTTCTTAAATGACAGTGATGATATTCAATCGTCCTATTATATGGAAGAAATTGCTACAGAATTTGATGTTCAAGGCTTAGAAATAGACTGGGCTATTGTTGGATGGGATGCAGATTATAGATATGAAAATGGTCAATTTAATTATTATAAACCAAATGGTTCTCGTTGGAATAAAATAAAAGACGAGGTAGATTGTAGATATCTAAAAAATGCATATAGGGTTTTATTAACGAGAGCTAGAGAAGGTTTTATAATATATATTCCAAATGGTGATGATAGCGATAACACAAGGCTTTCTAAATACTATGATGAATTATGGAAATATTTATCGAAAATTGGAATTGAAATTATTGAAAATGAGACAAAATGTACAATACAAAATTTTAATAATATAAATATTCAAGAAACTCAAAAGAAAATTTTTATTAGCTCAAAAACCAAAACAAACTATTTTACAGAAAATACAGAGGAACTAAAAATAGGTAAATTGGTTCAAAGTCGATTAGAATATTTGTTTAATAAAAATTTATTAACTGAATCTGAAATATCAAATTTAAAAAATGCTGAATATTGTAAGAAAACATTTAATCTAAGTTTCCCTTTGTTAATTGATAAAAATGAAAAAGGTATTGATTCAGGTGGGTACAGCAGATATTGGCAAAGAGAAATTTTTGGAGGGAAATATAAAGCTTGCAGTCAGTGGTATAAAAAACAAAAGCAAGATTTTATAAACTGGTATAATAATATAATTAAATAATTAATCAATGTTTAAAAATATTTCTTTTTATATTAGATTATAAATACAGTGTTCGTAGAAAATCGAAAGTCTAACAAATATTCAATTGGGCTGAAATATACACTTTTAAAGTTTTTATAAAAGGACCTTTTTTATTTACAGAAAGAGAATTTGGGGTAAATATAATAATTTTTCTCTGGAATTTAATCGATAAGAATTCTCTTGCCCCCCCCCGAAAGCCCGCGTCGTGCTGGGATTTTTGCATTAAAAAAGAGACCTCTTTAGGCCTCTAAATTTAATTACTGGAGATGGCGGGAGTCGAACCCGCGTCCATCGTGGATAAAAACTGACCTCTACGAGTGTAGTAACTTATTAGCTCAATCTAATACGGAAAGTTACATAACCTGAATCAGATCAAAGACTTTTTGCGGAAGCCTAACCTCCAATGGTTAGCTTGATACGCATACCATCATCTGCGTACTGCAGCTTGCATAGTGGTCTGATACAGCCGGCAAGCTGGGCTATATCAGAGGCTGACTGCAAAGTCTGTTATGCAGCTCTACGAGCAGCAGCTCTAGAGAAATCAGCAACTACAACGTTATCTGTAGCATTTAATTTTGTTTGCTCGTTGATAAGCGGGAACAGCGCCCGCACTCGCAATCCGGATCTACCAATCACGGCGTCAAAACCAGTACATCCCCTCATTATTTATCAAGTTCGAATATAACGGCTCCGTTCGGAAACCTGCTTGTCTTTGCCTTTGCAAAGCCAACACTGTTTCCTCAACTCCACCTCAAGGACTTTGTCCTTTCGGCTTGCCCTATGTCCTCGCCGGACAGGCGTCAAAACCAGTACATCCCCTTATTAAGACTCTCAATGTGCGTATTTACAGTATATGACATTATTTACTCTTTTTCAATACTTTTTTGTACTTAGACTTTTTTACTAAACACTTTTACCAAAATTCTAAATTTTAATTCATTACTTTTGGTAATTTAACCCAGTTTAAATAATGCCAAGATATAATTATGAAAGTAAAAAGTTTTTTTAAATTAGTTAATCAAAAAATAAATAAGTATGATAAAGCTGCTTCAAATCCGTTTGAAGCAATTCCGCTTAAGATTACACTTGTATGGGTTGAAGAAGACAAAAAAAATAATGATAATAAAAATAACTCTTACTAAGTCAACTGATCTAACCCTTGTGCTTCACTATTTATATCAATACCCTTGGCTTTGCAAGCTTCTGAAACAAGTTTTTGTTCTTCTGGCAAAAGCTTGTCAAAGACATCAGTTAAAACGGAAGCTGAACCAAAAGATGCTGCCCAAGCAAGTCCAGCTAATATAAATCCTGCACCGGATGCAATATTTAGAATTGCAGTTGAAACTGCTATATAACCTAAACATTTTACTGCGCACTTTCCAATTTCTTTTAATCCGGATTTCCAATTGGTGCCCTCAACTTTTTCACCATCAGTATTATATTTTAAACTAAATGCCCCTGGAACGGATGCAAAATCCAAAAGGCTAAAAATACTTGCCATCGCAGCTCCTCCAATTGCTTTTTTAGCTTTTGCAAGTTTCTCTGCTCCACTGTTTACCGATAAGACATTATTTACTAGCGACATAGTATAATCCCCATATTTAACTTTAATTTTTCCCTACTTATATAAAAATAATTCGTAATAAAAAATTGCCTTTTTATTACAAATTATTACAAATTTGTTATAATAAATTTTCTTATTAATAAGCAGTTCTTGTTAGAGTTATCTCTGAGTCTTTATTGTAAAGATTGTGTTTATACCAAACCCCCTCGAATTCTCCATCAGGTGTAAAAAGATATTGGCAATCCTTTGATACAAAATATATTGCACTAACAGGTTTTCCATTAACTTTGTATTGTATAGAATAATAAGGATAATCCGGATACTCTCCATAAATAAAATCAATATATCTTAATTTACCCATTGCATCATAATAATAAGCTTTAGAAACATCTTTTTTATCTTGGATAGCATACATATAAATATTTTTCATTTTTTTATAATAAAATGCTGATAAATTGTAATCTCCAAGCTCTTTATAACCTGCAGAAGCAGCAAAATAATTATCTAAATGTTTTTTATCTTTTAGCCTGTCTTTGAAATCTACTTTGATATTTTTCTGCTTTTCAATAGGAGTTTCAAAGATTATGTCCTTAACTTCACTGATGATAGCTTCTTTTTCCATAACAGATTTATCAATCCAATCAAATTTTATGTCTGCAATGTAAATATCATTGTAATTTGCCCAAACTGCAATTGGCATAAATAAAAATAACATTATTAAAATTTTTTTCATAACTTAAACAATCCTTTATCATATCTTGATTTTAAGTATAGCATATTTTATGTAATTTATAGTATAATACAATTTATGGTTAGAATTTTAGACGGAAAGAATATTGAGATAATCTCAAAAATAGTATTTAGAATTTTAAAGACACAAGAGCTTTTCACAAGAATAATAGAAGTAGATAATCCTAACAAAAAACCTTGTTTATATGCAATGTGGCACGCACATCAATTTTGCATTCACGGGCTTCCCAACAGGGCAAACACAAATGTACTAATTAGTCGTTCCAAGGACGGAGACGTTATTGCAGAAGTTGTAGAGCGTTGGGGATTTAAAACTATACGCGGTTCAAAAGGTAAAAAAGGTGCGGTAGAAGCCAGTATTCAAATGATTGAAGCTCTTAAGCGCGGTGAAAATTGTGCAATGATGGTAGATGGACCAAGAGGACCAGCAAGAATTGCAAAAGACGGTGCTATTAAAATTGCAAAACTTGCAGGCGTTCCTGTTATTCCGGTATATTGGTTTTCAAAGAACTTTACTTGGGCAAAATTCCCGTCTTGGGATGAATTAAGATGCCCTATTTTTGCAACCAACTTAATTAATATATATGGAGAGCCTATTTATGTAAGACCAGATGACGACGAAGAAGAAGCTCGACAAAAATTACAGAGAAGTCTTGAAGAACTTGAAAAAAAAGCTCCTGAGGCATTTGATGAGGTATACAAATTCGGAATATGGAGAAGAAAAAAGTAAAATTACTGGCAATCCAAATGGAATCTGCTATTGGAAATCTTGAATTAAATATTGAAACTGTCAAAAATCTTTTAACCGCAAATTTAAACAAATACGAGAAATGCGATTTTGTTTTCTTACCTGAATTATGGACAGTAGGTTGGGATTGTCCTTCTTTTCCTGCTTCTGCTGAAATTCTTGAAAATTCAAAAGCTGTAAGTATGCTTAAAAAGATTGCAAAAGAGTTTGGAGTAAATATTTTAGGCGGAAGTTTTGTAAGAAAAGACAGCGACAAACTTTTTAATACTTGTCCGGTAATAAATAGAGAGGGAGAAGTTATCTGTATTTATGATAAAAACCATCTTTATTCATATAATGGTGATACTGAAAATAGTTATATATCGGTAGGAGAAAATCCCATTATGGTTGAAATTGAAGGGGTAAAACTCGGAATATCAATTTGTTATGATATACGTTTTTCTGAAATTTACAGAGCCTATAGAAAAGCCGGAGCTGATATTTTGGTTAATATGGCAGCTTGGCCTAAATCGAGAAAAGTTCATTGGGATACCTTAACAAGGGCTAGAGCAATTGAAAATCAAACCTTCACTGTTGCACTAACCCAAACAGGTTTACTTGCAGATGGAGTCGAAAATTTAGGGCATTCAATGATAATTGACTACAACGGAAACATTCTTGATGAAATTAATGAAGTTGAAGGTGCTATTTATGCTGAAATTGATTTGGAAAAAATGTATGAATTTAGAAACAAATGCACCATTTTAAAAGATATTAAAAACTCTTATGAGGTAATAAGAAAATGAAAAAACTATTTTCTCTAATATTAGTTTTACTAATGACACTTTCAGTACAAGCCCGAGGAATAAAAAACTCAAAAGGAGATTTTTCATCTGTAATAAATGATTCCGGCGTAGAAAAAAATTCAATCGCGATCTCAATAAAGGAGTTAAACACAGGTAAACCTGTATATGAATTGAATGAAAAAATTCTTATGCACCCAGCATCTGTACAAAAAATTCTTACACTTATACCAGCTGTAGATACGCTAGGTGAGAATTACGAATTTACTACAACATTATACGAGAGAAGAGGAAATAACTACATAATAAAACTCGGTGCGGATCCATACCTTACATCTTCGGATTTAAAAGAACTTATTAAAGACATAAATCCCGAAACTCAAAAAATTTATATCGATGCTAGTATATTAGAGAAAAAAGACTGGGGTGAAGGTTGGCAATGGGATGATGATATGAATGTTCTTATGCCAAGATTTAATTCTTACAATCTTGACGGAAATTTAATAAAGATTACGATTATGCCAACACAAAAAGGACAGCTTGCTACAATAATTAATCCAAGCAAGTATCCTTTAGTATTTTTAAATAATGTAGTTACCTCAGATAAAAATAACATTTCAGTTTCACGAGATAATTCAATTTCAGTAAACACGCTTGCTCTAAAAGGAACTGTTAATAAGCCTGTAATTATTCGTATACCAACAAATAATTTAAAAAGATATTTTGATGTAAGATTAGCAAACACAATTCATGATAGAAACATTTATTTAAAAGAAAATTTTATAACAGACACCGTGAAATCCGAAGATAAGGAAGTTAATAAAGTCACTCATCCTATTTCAGAAGCTATAGACGATATTTTAAAAAACAGTAATAATATGGCATCCGAAACAGTTTCCAAGCTTGCAGGTGGCAAGATGTATGATGATAAAGGGACAGATATTAACGGAATAAAAGTTTTTAACGCATACTGCAAAAAAATAGGTCTTGATAATTCAAAAATAAGATTAACTGACGCAAGCGGAGTTTCTAAGAATAATTTAATAAGTGCAGATTTTATATCTGAATTTTTAATTAAGACGAGAGATAATCCAGTAATTGAGCACCTTCCATCTCCTGGAGAAGGAACTTTAACACACAGAATGTTACCAATAAAAAATAACTTAAAAGCTAAAACTGGTACACATGGAGATTTAAGTTCTATTGCAGGATATTTAACAACAAAAAAAGGTAATAAGTACGCTTTTTGTATAATAATTAATGACACAACTGCGACAATTTCAGATATGAAAATGTTAGAGGATTATCTGATAAGAGAAGCTTATCTAAAATTATAGAATTATGTACCAAATAATTGCACAATATCTGGAATATTTAGAATTGGAAAAAGGTCTTTCTCAAAACACGATAGACGCTTATCGCCGTGACCTTTCTGATTTTTCAAAAGGTATAGACGACATAGAAAAAATAGACCGAATGACGATTAACACCTATGTAAGAAAATTAAGAGAAAATCATCTTGCCCCAACAAGTGTAATAAGAAAAATAGCTTCACTAAGAGGATTTTTTAAATGGGCAACGTCGACAGGAATTATTACAAAAAATCCTGCCTCAACTCTTGAACAACCAAAAGTTCCGCAGAGATTACCTAAGGTTATTTCAATTAAGGAAATTGAAGAAATGCTGCATAATAATCTTAATCCATTAGAGCATGTAATAATGGAGCTTTTATACAGCTGCGGACTAAGAGTTTCAGAACTTGTGAATTTGAAGCTTAATGATATAGATTTAAATTCCAAATATGTAAGGTGCTTTGGTAAGGGCTCAAAAGAAAGGATAATTCCGATGGGGGAAACCGCTAAAAACATAATAAAAGAATACCTTCCTCATAGAGAACTATTGCTGAAAAAATACAATCTTAATACAAAAAGACTTTTAATTATGTCCAACGGTCGTGAGATTACGCGACAAGACATTTACACATTTATACATGCTCAAGGGAAATTAATTCACAAAAACATTTCACCTCACACGTTAAGACACAGCTTTGCCACACATCTTCTTGAAAACGGAGCTGATTTAAGAGTAGTGCAAGAACTCCTTGGACACAGTGATGTTTCTACAACACAGCTTTACACACACATTAGCAAAAAAAGATTAAAAGATGTCTATTTTTCAATAAATAAAGAATAATACCCATCAATAGTTTGCGGAAAAATTGACATTTTTCTCGCAAACTGCGGGGAAAGGTTTCGCATCAGGTTGTGTGCTATCCCGCACACGACCTGATGCTTACACACCTAAGGTCGGATTTGAAAAATCTCAAAAATTTGTCAATTTTTGGATTTTTCCGCATCCTCTCAATCTTAACATTATTTTACAAACAAGTTTACAAATTTGCGCTAAATCCGATTTTATGATAAATTCTTGTTAGAACTAAAGTGGTGAGGATTTATGAATAGTACAACTCTAAGAAGATCAAATATAACCAGAGAAAAAGTAGCCATGATGGAGGCTCTGAACCGTTATAACAGAACTCATCAGGATGAAGATTTTTATAAAACACAAAGCAAAAACCGCGAATTAGACGCGCTTTGGCAATCATTCGGCGTAAAACCACAAAAGAGTGAAAAAGCTCCTCAAGTTTACTTTGTAACAGGTTTAATTGCAGGTGTTATTATAACCTTACTAATCACCACTTTCGTAAGCATATTAATAAATATATCAACCCCAAAGGATGACACTGCAGTTCCGGCATCAAAGCCTGTTGCACAATCATCAGGCAGATTTTCATTTATTCCGGCAGACAATTCTTCTTCTAAAAAAGTTACAACACCTGTTACACTCAATGAAGAATATGTTGTAAAAGAAGGAGATACTTTAGAGAGTATCGTAATCAGATATTACGGTTCTTTTGATATGAACAAGGTTAATGCTATTCAAGAAGCTAATAAAATGGCAAATCCTAACGCATTATCAATCGGTCAAAAGTTAATTATACCGATGAATTAATAGTTTATGGCAAAAATTAAGTCAAAATATGTATGTCAGAATTGCAGTTATGAAACAGCCGGCTATTTGGGTAAGTGTCCTGAATGTGGAAGCTGGGGAAGTTTTGTAGAAGAAGTTGACTCTCAGAACAAAACTGACAGTATGGTTTCAGACATACCTGATACAATAATGCCTATGCGACTCAATGAAATAGAAATGAATTCAGAAATAAGAATGAGTACAAATATTTCTGAATTCGATAGAGTATTGGGAAGCGGTATTGTTCAGGGATCACTAGTTCTTATAGCAGGTGATCCTGGGATTGGTAAATCTACAATACTTCTACAAACATCAGGTGAATTATGTAAAAATAATAAAAAAGTTTTATACGTTTCGGCTGAAGAATCAGCGAGCCAAATTAAGCTTAGAGCAGAAAGATTGGGTGTAAAGTCTGACAATTTATACATTTACCCCCAGACAAATCTTGAATTAATCAAAAAGCATATTGAAGATATGATGCCTGATTTGGTTATTGTAGATAGTATTCAGGCAATTTATACGTCCCAAATTCAGAGTTCGGCAGGCAGTGTTTCTCAAATAAGAGAATGTTGTAATATGCTTATGCAAATAGCAAAATCTAAAAATATTTCAACTATTGTAATTGGACATGTTACAAAAGAGGGAAATATTGCAGGCCCTAAGGTTCTTGAACACATGGTCGATACGGTTATTCAATTTGAGGGTGACAAATATAAGTCATATAGAATTTTGCGTTCTATCAAAAACAGATTTGGCAATACTTCTGAGGTCGGAATTTTTGAGATGGGGAATAGAGGACTAACAGAAGTTATAAATCCGAGTGAATTATTTTTAAAAGAATATAATCAAACCCAGACTCCGGGAAGTACAATTATTGTAACAAGTGAAGGAACAAGACCGTTGCTTGTGGAAATTCAGGCTCTTGTAGGCACAACTCCTTATCCTGCGCCAAGAAGGGTTGCAAATGGTGTTGATACCGGTAGAGTGCTTCAAATTTTAGCAGTACTTGAAAAAAGAATTGGCTTAAATTTGTCTAAACAAGATGTTTATGTGAATGTTATCGGCGGAATTGATGTAAATGAACCTGCTGCGGATTTAGGAATTGCACTTGCTATCGTCACTTGTGTAAGAGATGTTGTTTTTGATTCTCACACTGCTATAGTTGGGGAAATTGGTCTTTCCGGAGAAATAAGAGCTGTTAACCATATTGAAAAAAGAATTACGGAAGCACAAAAATTAGGTTTTAAGAGAATTATTATTCCAGAAGCAAATGAATTGCAGGAAGAAATTAAAGGTATTGAGATTGTAAGAGTTAAAAAGATTTTAGAAGCTATTACAAGGGGAGTAAAAGGAAATTATGATAATTGATGCCCATACGCATATAGGTAATTCTTTTTGGGGTCAGTTTTCTCCCGAATTTTTGCTCGATATTATCGGGGATGATGTTGATATTGCAATTTGTTCAAATTTAGAAGGAATCGATAGTTTTACAGGAAAAGATGAGATTGAGTGTAATCTTAATATGCTTAATGCCTGTAAAAAGTTTCCAAAACTTAAACCACTTGCTGTGTGTGAAGTTGATAGGACAGAAAATGCTGATAAAATCAGGAAGCTATTGAGCGAACATCCTGAATTTATTGGTTTAAAATTTCATCCGGAGTTTACGAAACTTAGAGCGGATTCTGATAAGTATAATGATTACTTAAAGGTTGCACAAGAATATAAAAAACCTTGTCTATATCATTCCGGTCACATCAAATCACGTTTTTCGTCGCCTGAATTGATTTATAAAAAAGCAAAAGAATTTCCGGAAGTTCCGATTATTCTGGGACACTTGTCTACAACGACAAGAGAATGTCACGAAAGAGCGATTGAAATTATGCTTGAATCAATTGAAAAAGAGGATGCAACTTTGTATGCTGATGTTTCTTGGGTTGAGATTGAGGATGTTATTCTGCTTATAGAAAGTTTAAGGAAGACAAAAAAGGGAGATTATGCTCATAGGATAATGTGGGCATCTGACGCTCCTGTCGGAGATTTTAACCAGAGACAAGAACTATATATTAAAAATCTAAAAGACTTTAAAGAAGCAATTCTAAACCACTTCAATGACAAAAATTTACTGCATAACCTTATGTATAAAAATGCTGAAAGGCTTTTTAAACTATAAAAAGCTTATCCCACAATTCCTCCGAATGCCATAACATCTTCATAAGCAGCCCCTGCCTCGAGCATTTCTTCTGCCGTAAATCCGAATAAAGTTATTGTATCTATAACTTCTTCTTTATTGGTAATATTTTTTACTACAGAATCAAGAGCAGATTCTCTTGTCATATACTTAAATTTATCATGTACTCCAAGGTTAAGGCTTCTTCTTTTGGCTTTTCCCATACTGCTATTTCCCTTTCCCAAAAGCTAAAAGTGCAGCACCAATCATTCCTGAATAGTTACCGGCTTTGGCAAGCCTTACGGAAGTCGGAGATGTAACTATGTTTTTATTAACTTCTTCTTCAATTTTCTTAGTATCTACAAATTGAGCCATTGAACCTGACAAAACTACACAATCAGGATCAAAAAGGTTTGCAAGTCCTATTATTCCTTGAGTAATATCATTTTCCCAACGTTCAAATATTTTTATCATTTTTTCATCATTATTTTTTACCCCATCCATTACATCATAAGTCGTAACTTCTGGATTTTTTAAAGCTTCTTCTGCATCAATTTTTAAGGCAGTTCCGGAAGCATAAATTTCAAAACAGTCCCAACTTCCGCAAGTGCATTTTCTGTGTTTTTCCGTACTCATCTTGAAGTGCATTTCTCCCGCAGCACCTGATTTACCTTTTAATAATTTGTCATTAATAATTATTCCACCACCTACTCCTGTACCAAGAGTTAACATAACTGAAACAGAAGTTCCTTTAGATGCTCCGATTTTATATTCAGCCCAAGCTGCACAATTGGCGTCATTTTCGATAAATACAGGCTTATTGCTTAATTTTGGAAAATCAATTGTATAATAACCCTTAACAAGATTTCCGGTAGAGCCTATAACTGCAGTATTTTCGTTGTTTACCGCACCTGCCGTAGAGATTGCGATAATATCTACTTTATTCTCATACTTCAAAATCTGAGATTTAATAGTATCTTTAATTCCATCAAGAGTTTTTGGTGTATGGAATTTATCTATGTCGGAAACTATATTCCCTGTTTCATCGATTATTGTACTGTAGATTTTTGTACCGCCAATATCAAATGCTAATGCTTTTTTCATTTATTTTTTACCTTATCTTCTTTTATAAATGTATCACAGTTCTCTTTAGCCAATTTTCCCAGCTCTGGTTTATCTATGTTGATAAGAGGTTTGGATGCATTTTGCTTCATTTTTCTGAGTTTTGTGTAATCTTTGATAATTCCCCATAGTTGTAAAGCTATGTCATAATTAGAGTTAAGTTTCATTTATACTCCTTCAATAAATCTCTTTGTAATGAGTTGTGGTCTTGTAATTGCAGAACCTATTACAACGCAATGCGCTCCGATTTCGAAAGCTTTTTTTACTTCCCTTGGTTCCCAAATTCGTCCTTCTAATATTATAGGCTTATTAATTGTTTTTACAAGCTTTTCTAAAAGTTTATAATCAGGCCCTTCTGTTGGATCTCCTGATTCTAGTGTGTATCCTGCCAGCGTTGTGGATATAATATCAGCACCTAATTTTGCACAATTTATGCCTTCTTCTACGGTTGATATATCTGCCATTGCAAGTCTGTTAGCTTTATGGATTAATTCAATAATTTCCTCTAAAGTACAATTATCGTGTTCTCTTGAAGTTCCGTCAAACGCTATTACATCAGCTCCAGCATCTATAAGAGCTTGAACTTCTTTCAAACCGGGCGTGATATAAACAATTTCTTTCCAATTTTCCGGTAATTTTTCAGGTTTAGTTAAGCCGATTACAGGAATGTTAAAATGTTTCTTTGCATTTCTGACATCTCTTGCCCCAGCTACCCTAAGTCCAGCAGCACCACCATTGACAACTGATTGCATCATTGCAAGCATGCACTCTTCTCTATACAAAGGCTCATCTGGCATAGCCTGAGAAGATACAACTACTTTTCCCTTTAATTCTTCTATAATTCCCATAGAAAAATTTTAGCATAAAAATACATTTTTACTATTGATAAAACTGTAGCATAAGTTTATAATTTATATAGTATTTAGGGAGTTTTTTATGTATAGAAAAAAACTTTTATTAATGAGTATTTTATGTGTATTTCTGGTAACAGGCTGTAGTATTTTCCCTAATAAGAAGGATATTAAAATCCAAGAGCAGCAAAATAATTCAAATAAAAATATTGAACAAAATCAGACTCCAAAAGCGGAAAAAACTGCACAGCCAAAAGCTACTACTCCAAAAGAAGAACCAAAACTTAGCATAAAGAAAGCTGATTTATATAATGACAATAATGAAATTTCTCTTTCGACGATAGCAGCTCTTTCGAACGTTGATGATTCTTTGAAGGCAAAAATTGAAAATTATATCCAAAATTCTACAATTTATTATCTTGAAACTAAAAAAGACAGTATTTTTATGATTGTAGATAATTCATATACCGAAAAAATTCAACGTCATGGTTTGGAATTTGTTGAAATTAATCATAACGGATCAAAGAAGGTAACTCCACTTGTAAAAACATCGGATGAAAATGACGAAAACGACGTTTGGGAACTTGATGAAGAAACAAAACTTCCGATAAGACATGTAAACTACAACCACGATGGGGAAATTGTTTATTCGGAATTTTGGAACTACTCTCCTGAAAGCCAAATTAAGTATGAGCTAAAGGACCATCAAGGTAAGACTGTTTCTTTAAGGAAAGAAATACAAGAAGGCGATAGCAATATAAGAATAGAAAACTTAGTTTACGATAAAGAAGGACATACCAAATTAAATATATCAACAAATTATGAAGGTCCTGAAATAAGTCGTTTTACGTATTACAATTCTTCCGCACCTGCCGATAGCGTAGTTGTGATGAGTGAATTTGAGAACGGTCAAAAGGTAAAAGAAACCGTTTATTCTTCTGATTATAAGGTTAAAAATGTATTTAAACCTACTTATGAAGATGGAAAAAGAGCCGGTATAAAGATTTTTGATAACCAAAATCAAGAATTAGAAGAAATTGTATCAGAATAAAAAGTATGGAAAGTCGTTGTTTTCGACCTTCTTAGGTCTGGTAAACTTATCCATAATCATGCTTGCAGCCCCAACGGCAAGTCCGGTAGCAGTTGCATGACCGATGTATGTCAAAAGGGCTTTCTTATAAAGTTTTTTCATATTCTTAATAAGAGGTTCCGCAAGTCCGGTTTTCTTTGCAAGTTTAAGTCCCTTGTAACTTGCCATTCCTTCTTCAAAAACGGTCGGAAGCATACAAGCGAAGGCAATTTTTCCGCAGTTGTCTTTAACGTAATCAAATCCGCTTTTAGGTGCATCTTTAGGTTTAGGTCTTGAGAATAATGCAATTGTTCCCATCCAGCCTGCCAAAATTCTTCCCGGCCAGCGGAGTTTGCTTAAAAATTTCCCAAATTTCCCGGTAATATCGTTCATTGCGTGTCCGAGTTCATGAAATCCTGCTATTGAAATTTTATCAGTGTTAATTCGTACTAATTTTTCTTTAGGAAAATATGCAGCATTTCTGCCTAAGGTGTAATCGTTTATTTCCTTACTTAATTCCATTGGAACGATTTGAACTCCCTTTTTATCCAGTCCGGAAATTTTGAGAGAATCCCACAGGGCATTTTTGTATAAATAATTTTGTGCGTGTTCTTTGTATAATTGCTTTTCAAAAGGTTTGCCAAACAATGGTAATGTCCCCATTATGGCAGAGGAAACAGCTGAAGCTAGCAAAAAACCCTTATTGCTGTCACTATCAGAACTCGGAATATATCGATTTCCGTTATAATAATAAGAATTTACCATTCAGACATGTCACCTTTTATCTACACTTATTTATAATAAAACAATTCCTTACAAAAAATTGCTGCGTTTTAATATTTCTTAACATAAAAGCAAGTTTTAGTCATTAGTAGTTTTTATATAAGTATATGGCTAGTGTGGATTTTCAAAATGTAAATAATGTTTATTATACAGGTGGTGTTAAGTTAAAATCGCAACCTGATAGCAATGTGACTGCGAGTTCACCTGTCGAAAATGACAATAAGACGAGTTTCAAAGCATCTGCTTATACGTCAGCAGTTACTGTTCGAACATCTTTGGCTACAAAAGATGAGAGAAAAAAGTATGAAGAGCTTTCTAATGAACTTCATTTGGATTATAGAAAAAAATTAGAGTTTGCCTTAAAATCGGGCTTGCTCCTTAAAAATAACTCTAATGACAGAAGTACTGTTTTAGATAATTTATATAAGATTTTAAAAGAAGAAAGAGATCCGGGGTTAGATAATATAAAAATATTGGAAGAATGCTTGGATATTCTTGCAAATCCTTATGTGATAACTCAAACTTGTGAAGATATTCCGGCGCAATATAAAAGGCAAGTTATAGGTTTAATTACAAATTTATCAGAAGATCCTAAGAAGATAGCAGAAGCTAAGTGGGAATTAGATAATATGCATACAGGAACTTGTCCTGCTGCAAGTATTGAATTTGATCTTGCAACAAAGCATACTGCAGAATTTTTTAGAATGGTTGAAGGCTTAACTTCCCCTAAAAATGAAGTAATTAAGACAATAAAAATGGATAGTTTGTCAGAAAAATCGTCTGAAGCTATTTGGCTCTTGAATAAATTTAAGACTCCACATAAAATACATAATTTTGATAATGCAACTGTTTTATTGAAACCGGATAAAGATGCCATAATAAGAGCAAGAATTCAAAATCATCATAGGGATCCTGGTGAACGTTCTATGATTGATGTTCTGATGCAATCAACATTAATGCAATTAGGCTCTCAACAAACTTATAATTCGCTTACTGATAAAAGGGCGCCAAACGCTTGGACTCAGGAAGATGGCGGACTAATTGATTTTGAAAAGACTTATGTAGAATCAGTTGTTGAAGATAAAAATACAACCTCTGTTATCTATCAAATTGTTGATGAAAACGGAAGATTGAAAGGTTATGAAAAAGACTTTGGCACAATAAAAAGAGAACTTCTTGAAACATTAAAAATGGGACATAATATTATTATCGGATATACTTGGCCGGATCCTGAAAATGATAATAAGCTTGCAGGGCATGAAATTACGATTGTAGGATACAAGGTGAATCCTGACGGAAAAGGTGTATTTATCTGCCAGGATTCCGATGATGATGTTGCTGCACCAATTGAGATGACGGAAGAGTATTTGTTGCCGAAAATTCATCACGCAGGACTTCCTGACTCAATCGCTTCTAGGGATTTTGAGTACGAAGATAGTTGGAAAATCGGTGTAGACGAATTCCAAAATATGAGAAAAAGCGCTTAGTTCGACCAAACTTAAGCGCTTTTTACTATTCTAAAAATTATTACATTTCCAAATTCATCTGAGAGAATTGAATAATTTTGTTCTTACCTCTGTGCTTTGCGTTGTATAGGGCATGCTCAGCATATCTGATAACCGTATTTGCATCTTCATCTACATCAGGCATGCAAGGGTAAGTAGAAATTCCGCCGGAAATTGTAACTTTGTGAGCTTCATCTTCTCCAGCAGGAATGAACTCCATCTTCTCAACTTCGCGTCTGAATCTTTCACCGAACAAAAATGCGTTTTCTTCTGAAGTGTTTGGAAGAACGAGAAGAAATTCTTCATCGCCATATCTTGTTAAAATATCTTCTTTTCTAATCATTGCACTTAATTTGTTTGCGATATTTCTTAGTAAAATATCGCCCCATTCGTATCCAAACATGTCATTTACAACTTTAAAGAAGTCTATGTCAAATAAAATGCAAGAAAGCTTTGTCCCATAACGTTTTGAACGAGAAATTTCTTCTTCCAAACGCTCTTGAAGATATTTTCTGTTATGTAATCCTGTCAAATCATCTGTTGTAGAAACTTTTTCGATTTTATTTTTTAATTCTTTGATTTTTAAAAGGGCTTTAACTCTAACGATTAATTCATCCTTTTCCTTCGGATCTTTAATAAAATCATACCCTTCAGCTCTAACCGTAACATCTCTTCTTGTAGGACCAAAGAATAATATAGGACAAGGGAATTTGTTAGTCATTAATGCGTCTTTTGCCAAATCTATATTTTCAACAATCATTAATGAAGGATTAATAACCGCATAGTCCTTCATCTGGTCAATTGTAACTACTCTAACTTCTGCTTCATCAATTTCTGATAAAACCGCTTGCAATTCCGGCATTGGTTTTGATGAATAAATAACAATATTGCTCATTTTTCTTCCTCTTATTATTTGCGGTGTACTTATAAAAAGGGGAGGACTTCAGCCCAACCCCCTTTATAATAACTAATTTTTGTTATCTATGCAAGTGCTTTTGATTTTTCAATGCAGTTAATCAATGTTGAAGCAACTGTTTTTTGTTCTTCAAGTGTTAATTCTGGGAACATTGGAAGAGAAATAACCATTTCTGTATCCTTTTCAGTATTTGGAAGCATTCCCTTTGACCAGCCAAGATGTTCGTGAACTTTTTGAAGATGTAATGGAATTGGATAATATAACATTGCACCGATTCCTGCTTCCTGAAGCATTTTATGAATTTCATCTCTGTTAGGAATTTTTACAGTGTATTGGTGATAAACACAATACGTATTATCTAATTCGGTTGGAGTTTGGATATCTTCACAACCTGCCAACAATTCATTATATGTTTTTGCGTGATCTCTTCTAGCCTTATTCCATTCGTCTATGTAATTAAGTTTTATTCTTAAAATAGCTGCCTGTATTTCATCTAAACGAGAATTTACACCAATCTCATCGTGATGATATCTAATAGCGCCACCGTGGTTTCTAAGAGCTATAATTCGGTTTCTTAAGTTTTCACTATTAACGGTAATTAAACCACCATCTCCCATACCACCTAAGTTCTTTGTTGGATAGAAACTGTAGCAGCCAATATCACCAAATGTACCAACTTTTTGTCCTTTGTATTCAGCACCGATCGCTTGACAGCAATCTTCAATTACATATAGGTTATAACGCTTTGCAATATCCATAATTGCATCCATATCACAAGGTTGACCGTATAAATGAACAGGAATAATTGCCTTTGTTTTTGGTGTAATTCTTTTTTCGATTTCCTTTGGATCTATATTGAATGTATCAGGATCAATATCTGCAAATACAGGAGTTGCACCAACAATACCAATTGCTTCTGTTGTCGCAACAAATGTAAATGCTGTAGTGATTACTTCATCACCCTTTCCTATATCTAAAGCTCTTAATGCCAAGTGTAGAGCATCTGTTCCAGAATTTAATGCTACTGTGTAATTGCAGCCAATGTATTTTGCAAGTTCAACTTCTAAAGCTTTACAATTTGGTCCCAAAATGTATGAACCTGAACGCAAAACTTCACATACAGCTTTTTCTACTTCATTACCTATTTTTGCATATTGTCTTTTTGAATCTAAAATTGGTATCATATTTCCCTCCTGTTAATTCCTCTATATAATTTAAGTTTAACACACTAAACACATGTCTTTATATAATCTTAATTGACATGAAAATTTAAAAAATAATTAAATACTAAACGAATAGAGCTTGTACAAATTCTTTGGAATCAAATTCCTTCAAATCTTCCATTTTTTCACCCACACCAACAAGTTTTACCGGAAGCCCCAGTTCCTTTGCGATAGCCAAAACTATCGCACCTTTAGCCGAACCGTCCAATTTTGTTAAAGCAACAGCTGTTAAATTTACACATTCCTTAAAAACTTTTGCTTGTTGTAACCCATTCTGCCCGGTATTTGCATCTATTACAAGAATACTTTCTCTTAACTCATCTTTTGCATTCTTATCTATAACATTTTTAATTTTAGAAAGCTCTTCCATTAAATTAAACTTATTTTGAAGCCTACCTGCAGTATCTACAAGAATTACATCATATTTTTCATTTCTTGCTTTTTGAATAGCTTCATAAACAACCGATGCCGGATCAGCTTTATCTCGTCTTACAATATCAGCACCTGAACGCTTTGACCAAATATCAACCTGCTCTTCGGCTGCTGCTCTAAACGTATCACCGGCTGCTATTAGGACTTTTTTACCTTCCTGCTTAAAACGATATGCAAGCTTTCCGATAAGAGTAGTTTTTCCCGCACCGTTAACTCCTGTTATAAAATATATGTTTAAAGCTCCATCCTCAAAACTTAATTTACAACTCCCAGCTTCTTCCAGAATTTTCATAAACTCACCTTCTAAAAATTCTTTAACCTCAGAAGGTTTTATCCTAGATTGCTTTCTAAGTTTATCAACGAGTTCAGAAGCGAAATCAACACCTAAGTCAGCACTAATTAACAAATCTTCCATATCATCAAGAACAAAATCAGAAAACTCGTCCTCTGAAGAAACTGCCTCAACAACATTTCCAACTAATGCTTGTGCTGTTTTTGAAACGGTATTTTTTAATTTGTCAAAGAAGTTAAACATACATACCCCTGAACATTTCCAATGCTTAACCTTTTAACGCGTTTTCAACAATAACTTTTGCTAAAATTCCGTTTACAAAAGATGATGAATCTTCCGTAGAATACTTTTTAGCCAATTCAACGGCTTCATCTACAACAACTTTAATGGGCGCATCTTTTGTATACAAAAGCTCGGTTATTGCAATCCTTAAAATATCCTTATCCATCTTAACTAATCTTGAAATATCCCAACCATTTGAATATTTCTGAATTTCTGCATCTATATCTTTGTGATGTAACTTGAATTGCTCTGCAATTTCTACTGTATAATTTTTAACCTCTGATTGATTTTCCAAAGTTGCAAACTCTGCGATTTCTAAAGCTAAAATAGCTTTTTCTGCAACATCAATCATTATATCTACTTTTTGTATCATCTCATCTGTCATGGGAATTTGAACAGGTTTATTTTTTGCACCCATTGGTCTTTCCAAATTAGTTTTATGTTCAGCTTCGTATGTATCAAGCATGTCTTTGATATCAATTAAGGAACCTACTGTCAATTTTAATTCCTCTGAAGCTGTATTTGAAAGTATTCTAACTGATTTCAGCATAATATCTTCAAAATCTTTTCTTGTATATTTTGTTATTTCTTTATCAAACTGTGAAAATAATATAAGCGCTAATTCTCTTGCTGCACGTCTTGCCTGCATAAATTTTTCTCCTTAAATTGTAGTTACTTATTGAATTTATAATAACATAAAGGTTTTAATAAAAGAAGCATACATTTTCCATAATTGCAAGAATAAAAAAAATTTGATATTATAACTATAACGAGACGAATATTTATGTTAATTTTGCCAATCAGCATCTTCAACCAGCCAAAAAAACAATACCAGAATGGTTTGTTTGAAAGCGGTTTGGGAAATAATTTCCCTATTAAAAATGATGTAATAAAGGATTGTATATCTTTTCAATCTAATACATCTGCAGGAAATGTCTTAAAGAAATTAAGAGGAATTAAATGCCCGTATTTTGGAGTTATAATGATTTCCGGCAGCGAACTTAAAAGAATAGAGCACCAGTTAGATAAATGTAATTGTGTTAAAGATATTGTAAAAGTTTTATCAAAGTATAAGCACTGTATGCAAAATACAGAGAAAAAAATTTACACAAAATTTGTTGAAATATCTCAAAAATCTCCCTCTATAACATTACCAGAGTGCTTAAAATTACTTTATGATGAAGCAATTATTAAATTGAAACTGGAAGAATTCAATGTTTTGGATGATGTAGATAAAATCTCATTGAATTTATCTCCACAAAATGCGCTTTTTGTACACGAAAAAACAACTCGATGCAGACAAATTATTCTGGAAAATAATGAAGCTGACACTTTCAAAAGAAAAACTTTGTTAAGTTCCCTTGATGAAATAAAACCAAACAACAAGAACGATGAAGATAAAATACTTGAGAAACTAAAAGATAGAGCTATATATCTACCAACTTCCGGTACGAGCGAAAATGCATTTATTGTTAAATATGTAAATAGAAGTCAACAAGAAATTGCTAAAAGAATTCTGAGACCTTCCGTTGCAACAATAGAACATATACAACCCGAATCATTCGAAGGACAAAATACTATAGGGAATTTTCTATTAGCCTCAGAAGGAGCAAACAGTTTTAGATCAAATATGCCTCTTTATAAGTTTATAGAAATGTTTCCTTTTATTCCCCAAAAATGTCAAAATTATATTGAACAAATCATTAACCTAATACACAATGGTCAATTAAAAGGACATGAAACGTATCCTTATAAAGTAAAACAATCACTTGCAAAAGAATCTAATGGACAAATAATCTTAAATTTGTCAGATTATAAATACTCAGAAACAAAAGCTCTAGAAATGGAAAAAAATTGTTATAAAAAATCCTTCAAAAAAAATTAATTACCTTTGCTAATACAAATTACTAACGCACAATTTAAAAAATTTTAATTTTATGAAATTTTATTAAAAATAAAAACCCCCGGAGATGGATTGGCTTTCTCGCCGGCGTTAAACGGGACTACGTTCGATTGCTTCGAAAAATTTTTTCTTGCAATCTAACTCCGCCCTCTGCCGGCTCGCGCTCGAACCACAAAAGCCCTTTCAG
>CALUVP010000136.1 GCA_944324215.1 Candidatus Gastranaerophilales bacterium
CTTTGTTAGCTGTAGAGCCTAAAGGTACCCAAACAGGAGTGTGCGATATCATGTTAATTTTTTCTACACAGTCGCCGCAAGCGTATATATCTTCAATATTTGTCTGCATTCTGCTGTTAACTTTTATAGCTCCAGTTATTCCCAGTTCAATCCCCGCCTCTTTTGCTATATCTACAACAGGTGTAACCCCTGCTGCTATTACCGCCATATCGGTTTCAAAACCTGAACCGTTAGAGGTTAGAACTCCCTTTATCTTGTGTTCTTGACTTTCACCTTCATTAATTTCTTCTACAAATTCGATTACGGTATCTTCGTTTATAATTTTTACGAGTCCTTCAGAATTTTCCAGAACAAATTCTTGTATCAATGATGAAATATCTTCATCAAAAACGGGAAGAATAAATGGAGAGCGTTCAATTAGGGTTACATTTTTTTTGTTTTTTATAAAGGATTCAATAAGCTCTATACTTATATATCCTCCACCAATAAGAGTAATGTTTTGAGCATTTTCCATTGCATTTCTGATATTAATTCCGTCTTCTAGGGTTCTTAGAGTAAAGACATTTTTTAAATCTTTGTTTTTAATTTCTGGAATAAAAGGAACAGAACCTGTTGCGATAATTAATTTGTCATATTCAACAAATTCGCAAGTTCTCAGTCTCAAATCTTTGACGAGAATTTTTTTATCCGCAGGAAGAATTTTGGTTACTCTATGCTCTGTAAAAATATTTATTCCGCTTTTTTCAAATTCTTCTTTTGTTCTCACTACCAGTTTTTGCCAGTCTTGGAACTCTCCTGCAATATAATAAGGTAGCCCACAGGAAGAATATGATACGTGAGTATCTTGAGTGTATATTTTAACTTCTGCTTCAGGAAGCATTCTTTTTGATTTTGCAGCAGCCTTAGCTCCGGCTGCAACTCCGCCTATAATGATTATTTTCATACTCAGATTATTGCGAGAGTTATCAGTTTATGCAATTAGACAATTAGTTATTTTCTGATAAGCAGAGTTATGTCATTAAATACTACAAAAATCATTAAAATGATAAGTAGTGAGAAAAACACTGAAGAAATAACTTCAATAACTTTTTCGTCCAAAGGTCTTCCAATTATCTTTTCAATAATTAAAAACATCAAATGCCCGCCATCAAGAGCAGGTATCGGTAAAATATTTAATATAGCAAGGTTCATTGAAATAAGTGCTGCAAGTAATATTCCTGAAGCCTTACCGCTTTTTTCAATCATATCTCCGCCGATTTTGGTAATTGCAACGACTCCGTGCATGTCTTTAAGCGGAATATTTCCGGTAAATAGCTGACCGAGTGAATACATCATCATATATGTGTTATCCCACAAATAAACACAACTTTCTTTAACTACAGCAGTTGGAGTCTTGGTTTCTATCATTGTTTGCTTAGAACCTAATACTATTCCGATTAAACCTTCTTTATCAGGGTAAATTGGTTTAAGTTCTACTTCTTTACCATCTCTTAAAACGGTCAAAGTTATCGGATGAGATCCGTCTGAAAGAACTTTTGCAACATCATACATTGTATATTTGCCATCTGAAGTATAAACTGTTTTATTTTCTAAGGCTTTTTTAAGTTCATTTAGTTTAGTATCTACAGAGATTCCTTCTTTCTTGAAGTATTTAGCGCCTTTTAGAGCGTATTTATCCATTGTTATAACATCTTTTGAAGTGTTTTCAGGAAGTCTTATCGCAATACCTTCAGGTATAATTTCATTCTTTGATAATCCAGGGTTAAGTTCTTTTAGTTTTTCAAAATTCTCGTTAACAGTTTTTTCTGAAACAATTCCGTTATCTTTTGCACTGTTTTTTACAATTGTAATTAGCGAATACGCATTATTAATATCACATCCGTTCGCTTTAAGAATTCTATCACCTTCAACTATTCCTGATTGCCAAATGCTTGCATTTTTAGGTGCGCTTATATTCGTTGCATAAATTTCGTAATCTCCTGATGGTAATTTGTGAGAAACTGTTGCTACAAACATTACAAGGGCAATTGCGCAAATGACGTTTGCAATAACACCGGCTGTAACAACTATTGCTCTTTGCCAAGCAGGTTTGTTAATAAATCTTTCCGGTGAATCTTTTGGAAGATCACAGTCTTTTTCATCATCAGGAAAAGATACGTATCCGCCAAGTAAAAACGCGTGTACAAGAACTTCTACATCTCCGACTTTTGTCTTATATAAAGTAGGTCCGATAGGTAAACCGAATCCGAATTTATCAACTCTTATTCCAAATGCTCTGGCTGCAAGAAAATGACCTGCTTCGTGTACAAGAATAAGTAAACTTAAAAGTAAAATCATTATGATAATTGACATATAATCTCCCTCATTTTGCTTTATATGATAGCATAAACATTTTAGTTATGATATAATTAAGCAAAAAAAAATAGGAGTAAAAATGACTAGTGCAATATATCCCGGAAGTTTTGATCCGATTACAAACGGACACATTGATATTTTAAAAAGCGGAGCTGAAATTTTTGATAAAGTAATTATTGCAGTTTCATACAATGTTAATAAGAAAGGTTTTTTGCCTGTTGATGTTAGGACCAATTTAATAAGAGAGGCTGTGAAGGATATTCCGAATATTGAAGTAGATTCTTTTGAAGGTTTAACTGTTGAATATGCAAAAAAAAGAGGTGCTTCAGTTTTGCTTAGAGGACTTAGGACTTCTTTTGATTTTGAGTATGAAATGCAGTTATCCCAAACAAATCAGGCTCTTTATGACAAAATAAAAACAGTTTTTTTGATTACAAAACCAGAATATAACTTTATATCATCATCTTGCGTAAGAGAAATTTTGGTAAACAAAGGTGGTATTGAAAGCTTTGTACCAGAAGTTGTATATCGATATCTTACACAAAATTATTAGTTATTATTATTTTTTTCATCAGGCGATAAGTTTGCAAGAATTACAGCGGTAATCATAAATACGCATCCAGCAATTTCTTTTGGAATCATAGTTTCTCCAAGGATTAATGCTCCACCAAGTACTGCAAAAACTGATTCTAAGCTAAAAATAAGTGATGCTATTACAGGCAGAGTATTTTTTTGACCGAAAATCTGAAGCGTATATGCCACACCACAAGTCAGAACACCTGCGTAAAATATCGGCACTTTGCAAGCAATAATGCTTGTAAGACTTGGATTTTCAAACATCAACATTAGAGGCAGAGATAAAATCCCTACTACAAAGAACTGCAAACAACAAGCTTTTGCCGGATGTACACGTGAGGAGTAGTAATTAACAACGAGAATGTGTACTCCATAGAAAAATGCTCCTACAAGAAGGTACAAATCATATATGCTGAGTCCTGATTCTGTTTTATAGCAGAGCAGGTAAAGCCCGACAACTGCTAATAATACGCTTATTATAATATTTTTTTCTAGCTTTTTACCTTGTAAAACTGAAATAATTGGTACAAAGATTATGTAGAGAGCTGTTATAAATCCAGCTTTTCCAGCTGATACAAACTGCATACAATATTGCTGGATACTCATTGCCGTAAAAAGAGCCAAACCACAACCTATACCGGCTCTGGCAAGATTGATATGCTGATATCTTTTTCTGCGTTCTGTTCTTGTATCAGGTTTAGAGAATTTTACCCATAAAATTACAGGTATTAAGCTTAATCCGCCAAGAAAACTTCTTACAGCATTAAATGTGAAAGGTCCTATATATTCCATACCTTCACGCTGCGCCACAAATGATAACCCCCAAATAAGGGCTGTTAAAAATAGTGCTAGGTTGGCAGTAAGTTTGTTTTTCATTGCAATTATATCCTATTATGCCATACTCCACCGCGTCTGTCGACAAAGGCATCGTAACAAGACCAAAATCTGAAAATGCCAGTCAAACCTAAAACCGCGTGAGTTACATTTTTGTCAAGCGGATTATCGTTAATAAGTTGTCCCAAACCTGGCCAAATTAATAGTGATACTGCAGCCGCACCTACGGAACGACCGGATATCTTTCCTGGAGTTCCCTCTGTGGGTGCTGCTATTGAAGTATTTGTTAGCATAAATGCCATTATAAATAGTAATAATAAAATCTTTCTCATAAACGTTACCTTATTAAATTAGTATTTCTTAGTAATCCAAAGCAAATGATATCCGAAATCTGTCTTTATAGGGTTTGAAACTTCTCCGATATTTCCGTTAAAAGCAGCTTCCTCAAATGGTTTAACCATTTGTCCTTTGCTAAAACAGCCTAAATCTCCGCCATTTCGTCCGGATGGGCATTTTGAATACTGTCTTGCATAGTTCTGGAAATCTTCAAAACTCTTTATATCGCTTTTTAATTTTATAGCTTCCATCTCTGTAGGTACAAGAATATGATTTGCGCATACTGTTGTAATTTCATCTTTTGCAAAAGCAGTTATTGAACATATTGTTAATAAAAATAATGTTGCTAAAAATTTTTTTATCATAATAAAACTCCTTATTCTTCTACCAAGATTTTAGCTTGTTTCCACAAATCGTTAAATTCATCATACGTATATTCTTCAAATGGTTTTTCTTTGATTTCTTCCATTTTTCTAAAGCGTTTAGTGAATTTTTTGTTAGCTCTTAGAAGGGCCTGTTCCGCATCAATTTTGTACCATCTTGCAAGATTTACGGTAGCAAAGAAAATATCCCCCATTTCATCTTCCATTTTTTCTTTGTCACCGGATTTAACAGCTTCGTCAAATTCTTTGTATTCTGATTTTATACAATCTTTTAGGCTTTCTACAGAATCCCATTCAAAACCCACTTTAACAACTTTTTTGCTTATCTTTTGAGCTGCCATCAAAGCAGATTGAGATTTGGAAATCCCATCCAAAACAGATTTTCTGTATGTTTTTTCTTCCTTTTTTAGTTTGTCCCAGTTATCTAAAATTTCTTGAGTCGAATTAACTTTTTGGTTCCCAAAAACATGCGGATGTCTATGAATAAGTTTTTCGCTTAATTCTTTGGCAACATCTTCTATATCAAACTCATTATTATCTTTTGCAATTTGTGCGTGAAGAACTACCTGAAGAAGAACATCTCCCAATTCTTCTTGTAAATTCTTAATATCACAATCATCGATTGCATCAACTGCTTCATAAGCTTCTTCAAGCATATTAGAGCGAAGAGATTTATGAGTTTGTTCCCTATCCCACTTACAACCGTTTTCACTTCTCAAAACTGCAATAATATCAACAAGTTTTTCTAAATTTGGATATTTCATAGAATGATTATACCATGCATAAAAAATCTTATTAAATTAAAATAATATCGCCTGTGCAAATTTCTTTTATTGAATTATTTTTAGCTAAGATTATTTTGGATTTTAAATCACAGCAATGACAGGGTGCTACAAATTCTATTTGTTCTTTTTCAAGATAAAGACTGATTTTTTCAATGTCATTATCAGGTAAGTTTAGTAGATGAAAACCTCCGATTATTCCGTAGATTTGGTCTATGCCGGTAACTTTTTTTGCGTATTTTACGATGTTTTCTAATCCTGAATGAGAACAACCTGTTATTATAAGAAGTTTGTTTCCTATGTTATATACTAAAGCTGAATCGTCTATATCATCAGATTCATTATTTTCTATTTCACCTAAGAAAACTATATTTTCTGAAATTTTGTAAACATTTTTTGTTAAGTTTAACTTAAATTTATTTTCGAGTTCATCTTTTGTAATTGGGCAGCCATACTCAGTTCCATCCGGTTCATACTTTTTATCAAAAATATTTGGATGTGCAGTAAGTTTTATATTTTTATTTTTTAAATTAAGGTATTTTAAACCTCCAGTATGGTCATTGTGACCGTGGGAAAGTACAATATCTGTTAAATTTTCCAGATTCAAATTTAAGTTTTTTGCGTTATTTAAAAGAATATCACTATATCCGGTATCAAAAAGAATTTTTTTATTATCAGCTTCTATATAAATAGATAGCGCAGGTTCTGAAAGCAAGTAATTATCAATTCTGGAATTATTTTCAACAAGAATCTTAAGTTTAATCATAGACTACATTCTATCACAATTATATTACTGTCAAAGCACACAAAATAAAAGATATGATAACTAATGTCATCATCTCTTTTATGGTGGACGTTAGAAAACTTCTCTTGCTAACTCGCGCTTAACGGGTCTACGGATTTTGCCTCTATGAATTTCATTCTTTTTGCAAAAATCCTCCGCACTCAGCTCGTTCGCGCCGAACTTCTTTAAATATGCTTTGCATATTGAAAGTTCTCGCTATCAAAACAAGAATAATAAAAAGAGGCTAGGAAAAATCCTATCCTCTTTTTATGGTGGGCGTTAGAAGACTCGAACTTCTGACCCTCTCCTTGTAAGGGAGACGCTCTACCAACTGAGCTAAACGCCCTTAGCGGAAATCCTTTTTTATTTGGTAAACAAATTTCATCCATTGAATTTTTTCTTTATTTACCTACCGGATTTACCCCCACCGGCTGTCAACAAATTTATACTAAAACAAACAAATTCTATTGTCAAATACTTTGTTATAATAATCTAATTAGCGTATTTTAATGGAGTTTTTATTTTTATACAATATTAAAATAAGAAAGGAGTTTTGAACTATGGAAATCAAAGTTGTTCAAGATGCGAAAAGTATTGAAGCCGATATTCTTGTCGTTAACCAGTTTGAAGGCGAAAATACTACTAACGAACTTGCTAACAAATACGCTGTTGAGCAAGATAATTTTAAAGGTAAATTCGGAGAAACTTACCTGCTTCCGACTTACGGAAAAGAAGTTTACAAAAAAGTTCTCGTTTTAGGTTTGGGTAAAAAAGAAGAATTTAATCCGAATAAAATGAGAGAAGCTGTAGCTAAAGCCGTAAAAAAATGTATGCAAATGGAAGCTAAAAAGGTTTCATTCTCACTTGATGGAATTGAATTTGATTATTCAGAACAATTCACAATGGGCGCTTTTATTGCTGATTATGCTTTTGACAAATA
>CALUVP010000137.1 GCA_944324215.1 Candidatus Gastranaerophilales bacterium
TTGGTTAAGAGGCTTTTATTATGTATGTAAACAAGTGCATTAAGTGTGGTGCGGAATTTGAAACAAAGAACCCCAAAAGAGTGATATGTCCTAATTGCTTATATGCAGACAAGGGAAGTGAATCGTCAGACGAAAAACCTATGCAGAGTTATAGCTCATATAGCTCTTATTCAACGGAGTCTCGACCAAGAAGTTATGACAGACCTCAACAAGGCGGTTATAGAACTAATAATTATCAAAGACGTGACAATAGAGACAACAGAAATGGTTTCCAGAGACGAGACAATAACAATCGTCCACAGAGACGTCCTGATGGAAACAGAGGCGGCTACAGAAATAATTACGCAAGTGCAAGACCACAGCCAAGACGTCCGATGAAAAAGCAGGCAAAACCGGCAAGACCGTTGCTTATAAGCAAAGAACAACTGGAACAGATAGAAGTTCTTTATAAGACACTGTTGCCATTACCAAATCCTGATTGCCACGAAGTAATTGGAGCAAAATTGGGTATAGAGCCACAAAAAGTATTTTTCGGTATAAATTTGGTTCGTCAAAAGATGATGTTACCAAAATTACCATTCCCAAAACGTAAATTGGCGATATCTCCTGATCAAATGATGGCTATAAAGGCTTTATATGAGCCGTTGTTACCGTTACCTCCAATTGGGTGCCATAAGATTATCGCAGCTCAATTAAAAATGGATGAATGGAGAGTTCACGTAGGTATAAAACTTATCCGTGCTCAGCTAGGTTTAGACAGATGGAATGAAGACAGGGCTGATAAGCCTGCTGATTATATGGTTGCAAAACATACGAAACCAACTGCTGAAGAAAAAGTTCCTGTGGCAGTAGAGGCAACAACTCCGGCAGATGCTCCGGCAGAACCTGCAGAAGCTCCTGCGGAGCCTGAAAAACCAAAAAGAGGAAGAAAACCTAAGAAGAAAGACGATGAAGAATAATTTTGTCTCAATAGGTAAAATTCTTAATTTTCATGGTGTGCAGGGTGAAGCAAAGCTCGGATATTCCAAAAACCGAGAAGAGTTTTTGTCTCAGATAAAAGAGGTTTATGTACAGTTAGATAATGAGTACAAAAAGCTTGAGGTTTTGAGAATAAGATTTACTCCAAAATGCGGAATTATAAAATTTAAGGGCATAGATACCTTAAATGATATTCTTGAATACAAAAATAAATTAGTATTCGTAACAGAGGAGACTGCAAGAAGTTTTCTTGAAGAGGATGAATTTTTAATAGACGAACTTGTCGGCTTGGAAGTTTACGATGGCGAAAAAAAGGTAGGTTCAGTAGTTGGTGTCTCCAACAATGGAGCCAGTGATTTATTATCAGTGAAAAATTTGGACAAAAAAATTTGCCTTGTACCTTTTGTAAAAGCTATAGTTCTTTCTGTAGACATCAAGAACAGAAAAGTTCAAATAAATAATCTTGAAGGTCTACTCTCATGAAGTTTGATGTTTTAACTTTATTTCCAGAATTAATCCAATCTCATATGGATTTTAGTATTATGAAACGTGCTTCAGAAGAAGGAGTTATATCCGTAAACACAATTAACCCCAGAGATTTTACATTAGATAAGCATAAAAAGGTGGATGATACTCCTTATGGTGGTGGTGCCGGGATGGTTTTGATGCCTCAGCCTTATGTCGATGCTTATAATTCTGTAAATAAATCAGAAAAAAGTATTACAATAATGATGACACCTCAGGGAGAGCCTTTTTCTGATAAAATTTCAAATGAACTTGCAGAGTATGAGCAGATTATAATATTATGCGGGCATTATGAAGGATTTGACGAGAGGATTAGAGAAATAATAAAGCCAAGAGAAATCTCTATAGGCGATTTTGTTTTGACCGGAGGAGAACTTCCTGCACTGTGTGTAATTGATAGTGTATCGAGAAAAATTGATGGAACTTTAGGCAAAATTGAATCAGCTCATGATGACAGTTTTTCTGACGGACTGCTTGAGTATCCGCAGTACACAAAACCAAGAGAATATATGGGATATAAAGTCCCAGAAGTTCTTTTAAATGGCAACCACAAGCTTATTGAAGAATTTCGAATGGAGCAAAAGATTTTACGCACCCAAAAAAAACGCCCAGATTTGTATGAAAAATGGCGCAAAAACTAAATAAAATAAACTCCTAATGTTAATCTTCTTGATAATATAATTCTTGAATTACAGATATAATTTTATTCAAGAAATTTTTATATTTAATTCTTTCTGCAGCTCCAGAAAGAACAATGTCAGCCTGTTTTTTACAAGGTTTAATATAAACATCAGCTTTTTCATTGGCATTTTTGTAAATAATGTCTGCAGAATCGCCAAGATCTCTTTCTTTTGCGCGGACATAAAATCTTTCTTTTTTGATATTTTCGTCAATTTCAACATAAATTTTGAAATCAAAAGCATCCTTAACTTTTTCCGTAAGTGTAAATAAACCTTCTGAAATAATAATTTTAGAAGGTTTAGCTAATATATAATTATCATGTCTAATAGCAGTTCCGCTCATGTCATATTTAGGGAGATAAGTTTCTTTTCCAGAAAGCAATTCCTTAATATGCTTGTGCATTAATTCTAATTCTAAAGCTTGAGGAACGTCTAAATCATAATTCTTAGCAAATTCTGAAAAACTACCTGCAGCCTTTACCATCTCTGAACGATCATAATAATAATCGTCTGTATTAACCCTTGTTATCGCGTTATCAATATTAAATTCAGTAGCAAACGATTCAATAGTATCAATTAGATCCTTTGTAATAGTCGATTTACCGCTTGCGGTTTCGCCAGCAATACCAATAGAAGCAGGCATTTTAATTCTTCCAGATAAATATGCTGCAATCTTTTTTATAACAAAAGGTGTGTAACTTAGAAGAATAGAGCCTTTTGCATCCAGTTCTTTTTCAAAAATTTCATGTAAATACTGCTCTATCTTTTCGTTTAAACTTGTTGGTTTTGTTGTAATTTTTGATATTGTGATATCTTGTAACATAAATCTTTTTTCTTTCTTTGTTCTATTATACACGAATTAAAACAAAAGAAAAGTATTTATTGCGTAAAAAATTAAGATTTTTTACAAATTTTAACACCTAAATTATTCATATCTAAGTGCATCAATAGGATTTAAAAGAGAAGCCTTATACGCAGGATAATAACCAAATCCAACACCAACCAGTCCTGAAAATCCAAGCGCAAGAACAATTGAAAATAATGAAATAGAAATGGTCATAGAAGGTGCAAAAACCGTAATAAGGAAAGAGCCGACGACACCTACAACTACTCCTATTAAACCGCCTATCATAGAAAGTAAAAATGATTCAATAAGAAACTGCCATCTTATATCGCTTACCTGTGCACCAATTGCCATTCTAATCCCAATTTCTTTTGTTCTTTCGGTAACCGACACAAGCATAATATTCATAATACCAATACCACCGACTAAAAGCGAAACTGATGCAATCGAGGCAAGTAAAATTGCAAAAGTTTGAACGGTAGATTTCATTCTTTCTTGAAATTCTGCAGAATTTCTAATTTCAAAATCTTTGTCTTGATTTTTGCCAATATGATGTCGTGCAACAAGGATTTCTGTAATATCTTGTATTGTTTCGTTCAAAGTATCAGGATTTTGTCCTTTTATAACAATTTGATTTACAGTACCCGGGAAATCAGTTCCAAAAACTCTTTTTTGAGCAGTGGTAATTGGAATAAAAATTAAATCGTCCTGATCCATAGGCCCGGATTGACCTTTAGATTTCAAAAGCCCTACAACTTTGAATGGAATATTACCTACTCTTATGACTTTGTTAATTGGATCAACATCTCCAAATAATTCTGTTGCAACGGTCGATCCCAGAAGTGCAACTTTAGCACTGTTTTGCATATCTTCGGGAATGAAGCCTCTGCCTAAATCTACTTCATAATTTTTTATAAAAAGATACGCAGGTTGAACTCCATACACTGTAGTAGACCAGTTCTGGTTTCCATAAGTAAGTTGTTGAGTTTGAGAAGACATAGTAGAAATTGATAAAATTCCCCTTGCCATCTTTTTTATAGCTTCAGCATCTTTAGATGTAAGAGTAGGTTTAGTTCCGATTCCCATGTGAACACCGCCGGATTTTGCGGAAGCTGAGCGAATAGTTAAGATATTCGTCCCCATTGCTTCCATATTCTCTGTAACTTTTTTACTTGCGCCAGTTCCTACTGCAAGCATTATAATTACTGCACTTACACCAATAATTACACCCAAGCTTGTTAAAGCAGAGCGCAACATATTCACTCTAAGCGAGTTTATTGCCATTTTTAAGGTTGATTTAAAATCTAACATCTATATTACTTTTTTTCTGCAAAATTTAAAGAATCACAAATATTTGTCTGAGGAACATAATCATATTCAGGCATAGTGATTTTATTAATAATTTTAGAACGTTTTTTACGATATAACATATCAATGAACGCTTCTAAACGAGTAATAAAACCGGCTTCTCCCGTATGTTCATCAATCGTTAATGAAAGAATCGGTTTTCCAAATTCTTTGGCTTTTCTTGTAATTCTTTCAATCATCAAAGAATCAGGACCGCATCCGAAAGCATTAAGTGTAACTATTCCGTCAATCTTGTTATCTTTCAAATAATGTCCGGCTGTACCCGTCATTTCGTATTCATTAGCCCAGTATCTTTTTTGGCCAAAAGAAGCAATACCTTCTTCCATCTGTTCATCAGTAAGTTGAAGAGATGTGAATACTTTTACATCCATTTTTTCTAATTTTTCGAAAATTTTCATACAAGCC
>CALUVP010000138.1 GCA_944324215.1 Candidatus Gastranaerophilales bacterium
TCATTTCTTTTTCTTTTCTCCAAAGTACTTGATTTTTTCTAATAAGAATGATAACATAACTATGTTGCATTTGCAACATGTTGTAAAATAAACATACATCAAACAGGGGATTTACAAAATTGCAAAACCATTTTACGGATACGGTGTTCTACCAAATAGAGTTAACTGCAAAATATTGCAAATTACTAGGTCAGCAAGTTTTTGAAAAATATGGAGCCGGAATTACTCCTGAAGAATTTTCTACACTGGACACTCTTATTTGTAATCCTAACGTATGCCAGAGAGATTTAGCGAAGTTAATACTCAAAGATAGAGCCAATACGGGGAAAATACTTGATAATTTAGAAAAGAAGGGATATATCAAAAGAAAATTATCAATCAAAAACAATCGCCCCGTAAAAATAGCAGAAATTACAGAAGCAGGGGTGAAGAAAGCAGAAGAAGTTACAGCAAAAATCAGACCGCACTTAACTTTAGTGCGAGAAAAAATTGATAATAGTAATTTATCAAAAGTTAGCGATCTTTTAAAGGAATTAAGAGATGTATTAAACGAAACGCTTGAAATACAAATATAAAATAGCAAATAATTTGAAAGGTAAATAAAATGAGTGAAGAAAACAAAATAGAAGAAGAAAACAACAATAAAAAGAAAATGCCCGTAAAAAAACGTTATATATTTGGAACAATAGCCCTTTTAGGAGTATTAACGGCGGGTTATTTTATATATGATTATCTAGGTTATCAAACGACTGATGATGCTTATGTAGAAACTACAACAGTTTCAGTATCACCGAAAGTTTCAGGTCAGATTGTTAAGGTTTTGGTTGAAGATAACCAACCGGTAAAAGCAGGACAGGTAGTAGCAGTTATCGATAAAATAGATTATCAAGTTAAACTTGATCAAGCCACAGCAGCTTATGAAAAAGCTTTATTAAACCAAGAAAATGCACATGCAAACTTGAATGCCGCAAATTCGGAAATAGCACTTGCCAAAAAAGATTTGGAAAGATATGAGAATTTGTACGCAGCAGGTGCAGTATCTAAGCAAAGATTAGATCAGGCAAGAACAAATTTGGAAAGCAAACAAGCAGTTCAAACAAGTGCAGATCAATCAATTTTTTCTAAAGATCCATCAAGAAACGCAAAAGTAGCAGATGCTGATTTGAATGTTTTGAAAGCACAAAAACGTGCTGCAGAATTAGCTCTTGAATATACAGATATTTTAGCTCCGATAGACGGAACCGTTTCAAATAAAAAAGTAGAAGTAGGTATGATGGTACAACCTGGAAGTCCTCTATTTGTAATTGTTCCGCACAACGTATGGGTAGTTGCAAACTACAAAGAAACACAGCTTACTCACATGAAAGAGGGCATGGATGTTGATATCAAGATAGACACTTATCCTGATAAAGTATTTAAAGGAAAAATTGATAGTATACAGAGAAGCTCAGGTGCAAAAGCAAGTTTATTCCCGCCTGAAAATGCAGTAGGTTCTTTTGTAAAAATAGTTCAAAGAATCCCTGTAAAAATTGTGTTCACAGAAGAAATTGATCCTAGTGAATACAAGATTATACCTGGTATGTCAGTTGTACCAAAGGTAAGAATAAGAGATTTTGAAAACAAAAATAAAAACAAATAAAATTTCAGTATTACGACTCAACGGCGGCAGCACTTCTCGTCAATGCCGCTTTTTTTTGCCATTAAGATAAATAATATCACATAAAAAACGAGTTAGACAATAATCTAACTCGTTTTCCTTTTAAGCTCCGAATTAAGCAAAGTATCTTGCAAGTAAACCATCAAAACCACGTCCGTGACGAGCTTCATCTTTAGCCATTTCGTGAACAGTATCATGAACAGCATCAAGTCCTAATTCTTTAGCACGTTTTGCAATTTTCATTTTACCGTCGCAAGCACCAAATTCAGCTTCTGCACGTAACTCAAGATTTTTCTTTGTAGAATTAGTAACAACTTCACCCAACAATTCTGCAAATCTTGAAGCATGGTCAGCTTCTTCAAAAGCGTATCTCTTGAAAGCTTCTGCAATTTCAGGATACCCTTCTCTGTCAGCTTGTCTTGCCATAGCTATATACATACCAACTTCAGTACATTCGCCTATGAAGTTAGCTCTTAAACCTTCTAAAATTTCAGGGTCAACATCCTTTGCAACGCCGATTCTGTGCTCATCAGCGTAATTTTTTTCACCATCTGCCATCAAAACAAAAGCTTCCTTTGCTGCACCACATACAGGACATTTTTCAGGAGCTTCGCCTTCTGCTGTATAACCGCAAATTGAACATACGTATTTTGCCATAACTACTTCCTTTCTTTTATCTAATATTAGGGTTAATTCCCTCTCTTATCTCTTGTGATTATATCATGTTTAAAATCGCTCTTCAATTGTAATTACAACAGAAAGAAAATATTTTGTAAACTTTTATTAAAATGAATAACAAAAAAGCATGCAATAAATATATGTTTATTCTAACATATACCCAATATAAAATTTATATTAATAATGGTAAGTGTTTAAAACTATAGGTATCAAGGAGGTTATTATGAGAATATTACCTATCAATGGCTATTCTTCAAAATTGAGTTTTCAAGGCAGTTATGCTAATTATACATTTGAAGAAAACATCAAAAAAGACAATAATTGGCATCCAGCATCATCATTACAACAAACATTAGGAGAATTTCGCAATAAACCATCAGGTAAAGTTTATTTTGCAAGTCCAATGGAGCCAATAAGTGAAAAAATAAAAGAATCAGTAGACTTCATTGTATATGATAACGAACCAAATTATCCTGCAATTGATGAAGTCGGTTTAAATTATTTTAATAACTACCGCAAAGATTTCAAAAAAGACTTTGAAGAGTTAAAAAACTACTACGACAGACGTGCATATGCCGGATTCTCAAATACTGAAGAAGCCCGTGCAAATTCTGACAAAGCACAAAAGTGTATCGAAATGTATGATAAAGGTGGTCATTTAAGATATTTAAAAGAACAAGCAGAAGATGAAATTGTAAGACTTCAAGAAGATAATAACGAAATATCAAAAGGAGCAGAAGCTGCCCAAAAAGAATTAGAAAGTCAAAATGCAATGAAATTAGCATTAGAAAAACAAATAGCTAATTTAGAAAAAATGAAATCCCCCTATGACAACTTAATCAAAAACGCTGAAAAAGGTTCAATTAATGAAGATGCTATGTATACAGCCGCAGGAATCAGAGCCCAAAAAGTAAACTATTTTGCACAAAATCAAGATACAAAATTTGCTAATAAATACGAAAGGTACAGTATTAATATAACTCCAAATACATATAAAGAAATAAGCGAAGAAAACTCTATAAGTTATAAAATGTCAAAAGCAAAAGAAAATGCACAAAAAGAATTTAAAAAACTTGAAAAAACAATTACAGATTTCAAATCAATAAAAAACGGCTGTACTCAAACAATAAATGAAATAAAAAATTATATTCAAACTTTACAAAATAAAATACTAGAAAACAATAAAAAAATAGCAGACAAAAATACACTAATAGATAATTGTAAATCAAAATTAATACCTATATTTGACGAATTAAAATATTTTTATTCAAGCCAAGGAATACAAGGAGTTAAGAAGTTAAAGTAATAAAATATAGGTAAAAAGGAGTAAAAAATGAAAATACAATCAATACATGCAAATACAAATTTTAAAGGTCTATTTACAGATAAATCGAAAGAAAATAGTGGCAATTGGAAAATGGAATACCAACCATACAGCTGGGAAAAGAATCACAATTATGACATTAGCAGAATGGCAAATAAACAAAGTTTTGACATATATGATTCAAAACTTCCTGATAACGAAGAAATCTATTTAAGAAATACTACCTATAGAGCAGAAACTTCAAAAGACATTTTAGGTACAGAATCATATTTCGTAAATTATGATGGTACAATGCGCCGTACAATAGATGAAAAACCGGCAATGAACAGAGAAAAGTCATTAGAAGTTCTCTATAAAAAATATAACGCATTTTTAGAAATGAAAAATGAGAAAAAAGCAATGTTAGAAAAAAGTTTTTTTAATAACAAAGTTTCTGCAGATAAAGCATACAGATTATACAATAGTGCTTCCTCTGAACAATATGATGCTTATCAATATGGTCAAGATCTTTTCCAAAAGGGAGAGGGGCTAAGAAGAATGTATAATGCAAAAGTACGAATGGACGATTCTAATGCAATGCAAAGAACTCATTTAAACAATTTATATGACGATACTAAAAAATACATAGAACTTACAAATTCAATGATAGATGTTAACAAACATAAAGATGATATTGTAAAAGAAGTGAATAAGCTAAAAGATTTAAGAGCATCAAACAAATTAATTGATATTAGCAGTCGTACTGTAGAGAACCCAAATGCGCCGTTACAAAGTGCATTACAAAATATCAAGGCAGCTGCAGAGAAATTTATTTGTCTGCCACATAAAATAATAAGTATGGCAGAGATTTTAAGACAAATAAATCCAAGAGTAATTGAGGGCAGATATAATAATGAAATTATTCGTTATATAGAAATCTTAATCAGAAGGGGTGTCTAATAGGGTGATGAGATTTGTAAAAGTTCCTCCTAATGTTATTAAGGAGGAACTTTTATTATGCTAAAACAATTAACTCACGAGAATTTTGATAAAGAAACCAATAGCGGTCTTAAAGTTGTGGAATTTTTTGCACCTTGGTGCGGATATTGTAAAAAACAGGAAGAAGAATTTAAAGAGATGGAAAAAATTTGGATAGGACAAGTTAATACAGATGAAGATGCAGAATTAGCAATAAGATTTGGAATACATTCTTTTCCCACATTTTTGGTGTTTAATAAAGGTAAGGAAGTTGAACGCTTCAGCGGAATGAGAAAAAAAGAAGATTTGATGAATACATTAATGAAATATTTATAGGAGTTTATATGAAAAATTTGTTAATCGTAACAACAAATTATAGCGGTTGTGACTGTAAAGAACCTCTCTGTAATTGTATACAAGAAACAGGAGTATATTTGGAAGAATTTGCAGTACCGTATCTTGTGTTTGAAAAATCAAATGTTGAAACAGTTGTAGCGAGTCCTAACGGAGGCTTATCTCCTGTAGATATAAAATCAATGTCTTGTTCAAATCCTGAAGAATGGGACAATTGTATAAAAATTCTGAGAGATACAAAGAAATTGTCAGAAATAAATATCGATGAATTTGACGGAATATATTTTCCTGGAGGTCACGGTCCAATGTTTGATTTAGCAATAAATCAAGAGGTTGGCGAAATTGTAAGCAAATTTTATAAAAAAGGAAAACTAATAAGTGCAGTATGTCATGGACCTGCCGGATTAGTTAATGCTAAAACTCCTGATGGAATTTCAATACTAAAGGATAAAAAAGTTACGAGTTTTACGAATGAAGAAGAAGGAATTGTTAAATTAAAAGAATTAGTTCCGTTCTTGTTAGAAACACGTCTGAGAGAATTAGGTGCAGAATTCATTTCAGAAAAGCCTTGGGCAGAACATGTTGAAGTTGATGGGAATATAATTACAGGACAAAACCAAAATTCTGCATTACTAATTGCAGAAAAAATTCTGGAATTTTTTGAAAGATAATTTCTAAAGATTACTTTCCGATACAGAAATTTTCAAAAATATTGTCCAGAATATTATCAGTGATTAATTCACCCGTAAGCTCATCCAAAGCTAGAATTGCAGATTTGACATCTATCGATATTAAGTCTTGTAATTCTCTAAGTTGAGCTGCAAGAAGAGCTTGCTCTATCGCATTACGCGCTTTTCTCAAACATTCCTGCTGACGAGTATTTGTAACAAAATCCAAAGATTCAGGATTGATATTGCAAACCTTATTTTTTAACTCTTCTTTTAATGCTTCAATTCCCAAACCCTTTAATGCAGAAATATATATTGCACCATCATCTTTTTTATCAGTTAAATCAGCTTTATTTGCTATAACAAGATGATTTTTATTCTCCAAAAGTTTCAAAACTTCTCTATCATCTTCATCCAACCCCTTAGAAGCATCATAAATAAACAATACCAAATCCGCTTCATCAAGAGATTGTTTAGAATACTCAATACCAATTCTCTCAACTTTAGAAACTTCTTCATCCTCCCTAATTCCTGCCGTATCAACTAAAGTGACAGGGATTCCCAAATCCAAAGTTTCTCTAAGAACATCTCTTGTAGTTCCTGCAATATCGGTAACTATAGCTCTATCGAGGCTTAAAAGAGCATTAAATAAAGATGATTTTCCAACATTAGGTTTTCCGATAATTGCAACAGATGCACCTTGTCTGAAAATATTAGAAGTGTTTGCACCTTTTAAGACTTTATCGATTTGAGAAATAATATTTTCAAAACAACTTATCAAATAGTCATATTCAGGTTCTCTCACATCATCAGGAAAATCGATTCCCGCAGTGATTCTTGATAAAACTTCAAAAATATCATTCCTTATTTCGTTAATTCTTTCTTTTAAAACTCCTGACAAGTTTTTCATAGAAATTTTAGCAAAATCAGAAGTCTTAGAATGAATAATATCTGCAACGGATTCTGCCTGAGATAAATCCATTCTCTTATTCAAGAAAGCTCTTTTGGTAAACTCACCCTTTTCAGCGAGTCTTGCCCCGTTTTTAAGAACGAGGTTAAGAATATTTTTAATAACCTGAACACCGCCGTGACATTGAATTTCAATAACATCTTCTCCCGTGTAGCTATTTGGAGCAAAGAACGGTAACACAATTACTTCATCAATGATACTACCATTTTCCATAATATATCCGTGTTTAAATTTTGTTCGTTCAAAATTCGGATTAGAAAAAATCTTTTCAATAATTTCAAAAGCCTTAGAGCCTGAAATTCTAATAACACCGACCCCTCCCATTCCCATAGGAGTGGCAACAGCAGTTATTGTATCAAATTCATCTAAAATATTCATAAATTTATTGTAACCCAAAGGGTTTAATAATGGTATAATAAAATAAACTTTTCCGACTAAGGGAGAGATTTAAAAGAGGATTAATATGAAAATAAGTGAATTAATAAAAGCAACAAACGCCAAAATTTTGGAAGATGCAAAGGAAGATACCGAAGTAAATATTTCAACAGACACTAGAACAATAAAATCGGGAGATTTTTATTTACCTCTTAAGGGCGCAAATTTTGACGGAGAAAAATTTATACCCCAAGCACTTGATAAAGGTGCTGTTGGGGCTTTTTGCACATCAAATCCTCAGGTTAAATTTCATAAAACTATTTTACAAGTAGAAGACACGCTAAAGGCTTATCTTGAACTTGCAAACTGGAGAAGAAACAAATTAAATCCGCATGTTGTAGCAATAACCGGAAGTTCCGGCAAAACTACAACCAAAGAGTTGGTAGCATCTGTACTTTCAGAAAAGTTCAGAACCTTTAAGACACCTCTAAATCACAATAATGAAATCGGTTTTTGCCAGACAATATTTGAAGCCCCTGATAATACTGAAATTTTGGTATTAGAAATGGGAATGAGAGGTTTGGGTGAAATTGAATTATTATCCAAATATTCAGAACCTGATATTACAATAATTTCAAATGTCGGAACCGCTCATATAGGACGCTTGGGCTCAAGAGAAAATATTGCAAAGGCAAAATGCGAAATCGTTAAATACCAAAGAGGTAACGTTTTTATCGCGCATGATGATGATTTAATCAAAAAGACAGTCGAATTTGGCGGTGAAAAAATATTTTATTCTCTTAAAGATGTTAAAATTTTAGAAAAAAAAGAACATTATTCAAAATTTGAATACAAAAATAATATATATGAACTGAATGTCGGCGGGGATTATAATATAGAAAACGCACTAGCAGCGATTAATGCCGGAATAAAGCTTGGAATGACAATTCCTCAAATTCAGTCCGGACTAAAAAAATATTCTCCGATAGAAAAGCGTTGGGAAGTAGTAAACGCAGATGGATACAAGATAATTAATGACAGTTATAATGCTAATCCAGAATCTATGAGGGCATTTGTTGATACCATTTTGGAATTATATTCAAAACCTGTAATTGCACTTGGCGATATGGGGGAATTGGGAGAAGAGGAAGTTAGATACCACAGAGAACTTGGGGAATATATAAATTCGCACAAGAACTTGAAACAAGATGTAATAGTTTTATCAATTGGAATTTTATCAAAGAATATAACAGATAAGATAAATAACTGTACTTCAAAGCATTTTGATAACAAGGAAGATGCTGTAGAATACATAAAAACAAACATCTCCAAGGATTCGGAAATTTTCTTGAAAGCATCACGCAGTATGAAATTTGAGCAAATAATCACATTGTTGGAAGGTAAAAATAATGAGTAAATGTGACCTGCACGTACATTCAAATTATTCTGACGGAAGCAATACTGTATCAGAACTTGTTGATATAATGAAAAATTATCAGATAGATATTTTTGCACTAACTGATCATGATACGGTAGATGGGTGCAAAGAACTTGACGGAAAAACGAATTTTATCAAAGGAGTTGAACTGACATCAATTTGCGGAGATATAAAATGTCATATTCTCGGGTACAATATTGATATTTATAACAAAGAGTTAAATGATTTAATCTCTAAGGGTAAGATTTTAAGGTGTCAAAAACTGGAAAAGAGAATTCAGTATTTAAAAAAAGTCCATAATATAGAGCTTACCTCAGAAGAATTGGATTGGCTTTATTCAAGAAAAAGTGTCGTCAAAACTCACGTTGCAAACGTCCTTGTAAAGAGAGGTTTAGCTAAAAATAATATAGAAGCTATGCAAAAATATCTTGATGGCTGTAAAACAGGTAATACCCGATTTCAAGGCGAAGAGTCGATTGGTGCAATTATAAGTTCAGGCGGGATTCCTGTATGGGCACACCCGCTTGGAGGAGAAGGCGAAAAACATCTTGAACCTGAAAAATTTCTTCCAAGACTTGAAAAGATGATAAGTTTTGGAATTCAGGGGCTCGAGTGTTATTATTCAAGGTACAATTTTGCTGAAATAAATTTCCTTCTAAAATGCGCAGAAGAGAATAAGCTTCTAATTACAGGCGGAAGCGATTACCACGGAGCCAATAAAGACAATATTTCTCCTGGCAAATTAAATACGGAACATAAAGATATTGTTCCGTATAAAATCACTTTGCTTGATAAAATTTAAAATATTTTAGAGATAATTATTTTTTGGGATTTAACTTTACAGTTTCTATTCCTAATCTTGCCTTTTCCATTTCTGCATAAGCTTGCATAAATTTACGTTCTTGTGGTGTAATCATTTCTAATGGTTTCGTTGCAATATCAGCAGCCTTCGTTTTTATACTTGCTTCTAAAGGAGAAGTAAGCGGTTTTTTAACAGCTTTTTCAGCAGATATCAATTTAGATGGTGATGATGCCTTAAGTAAAAAATTTTGAATAGAATTTTTCATTTTAACCTCCAACTTTTTAAATTCTAACACATATTAATCAAGTGGTATACTATCTAAAAATTGTCTAAATTTCTAAGATATTTTACAATTCTTAATGATAAAACCTTTAGATTGGTTAAAACCCAATAACTCTAATCTAAGGTGCAACAAATAGCTCAAGATAATTATAAAAACAAATTTATACCGTTGGTATTCAAAGCATATAGTTCGATGCACCAAGCCAATAAACTTACTCATTTCCCCACACTTATTGCTCAAGAAATATCTTTCAATTATAATGAAATCATTATGAAATACAGGGACAATGTAAGAAACTTTTGTATAATAGCACACATCGACCACGGCAAATCCACACTTGCAGACAGACTTCTGGAAGCAACAGGCACGATTGCGGAAAGGGATATGCAAGATCAGCTTTTGGATACAATGGATATCGAACGTGAACGCGGTATAACGATTAAATTGAACGCTGCTAGAATGAACTATACTTCAAAAGACGGTGAAAAGTATATTTTTAACCTGATTGACACCCCCGGTCACGTAGATTTTTCTTATGAAGTATCACGTTCACTTGCCGCTTGTGAAGGCGCACTATTAATTGTAGACGCAACCCAAGGTGTTGAAGCGCAAACTTTGGCTAACGTATATATGGCAATTGAGCAGAATTTGGAAATTATTCCTGTAATCAACAAGATTGACCTGCCTTCCGCCGATGTAGACAGAGTAAAAGCAGAAATAGAAGAAATTTTAGGCATAGATACCTCAATGGCAATCCCTGTAAGTGCCAAAACAGGTTTAAACATAGATCAGGTTCTGGAAGCTATAGTTAAATATGTTCCGCCGCCTGTTGACACAACGGAAAAACCTTTAAGAGCCTTGGTTTTTGATAGTGCCTATGATCCTTATTTGGGAACATTGTGTTTCTTTAAGATAATGGATGGCAAAATGAAACTCGGCGATAAAGTTAAATTTATGGCATCAGGTAAGGAATATGAAATAGTAGAATTAGGATATTTGACTCCAAACAGGGTACAAGTTAAAGAGCTTGTTTGCGGGGATGTTGGATATTTTGCCGGTTCAATAAAAGAAATTACAAGATTCGTAGGTGATACAGTAACCCACGTTGAACAACCAGCTACGGAACCACTACCAGGATATAAAGAAGCTTTACCAATGGTATTTTCAGGAATGTATCCGGTAGACAATGAAGATTATCACGAGCTTAAAGAAGCATTGGAAAAACTAAAATTATCCGATAGTTCAATAACATTTGAGCCTGAGACTTCAAGTGCGCTAGGCTTTGGTTTTAGATGCGGATTTTTGGGAATGCTTCATATGGAAATTGCTCAAGAGCGATTGGAAAGAGAATACAACCTTTCTATCGTTACAACAGCTCCTTCCGTTGTTTACAAAGTACATAAGACAAATGGTGAAATAGTGGAAATTGATAACCCTGCGAATTTACCTGCAGCACAATACAGAGATTATATAGAAGAACCTTATGTCAAAGTTTCTATCATCACACCAAATGATTACGTAGGAACATTAATGGATTTATGTCAAACTAAACGCGGTATTTTCATTAATATGAATTATTTGGATAAAATTCGTGTTGATTTAATTTATCATTTGCCATTAAACGAAGTTATTACAGATTTTTATGATCAGCTAAAATCCCGCTCTAAGGGTTATGCAAGCTTGGATTACGAATTTGAAGATTATAAACGTTCAAAATTAATAAAACTTGACGTAATGTTAGCTGGGGAAGTTGTTGACGCTTTGTCAGTAATTTGTCACGAAGATAATGCGTATTATATCGGACAAAAACTGACAGAAAAATTAAAAACAATCATTCCGCGTCAGATGTTTGAAGTACCAATTCAGGCAGCAATCGGCGGAAGAGTAATTGCAAGGACAAATATTAAAGCATTAAGAAAAAGTGTTTTGGATAAGTGTTATGGTGGAGACATTACCCGTAAGCGCAAGTTGCTAGAAAAACAGAAAAAGGGTAAAAAGCGTATGAAGGCAGTTGGGCGTGTAGAAGTTCCACAAGAGGCCTTTATGGCAGTTTTAAGCCTAGACGAAGAATAGCTATAACATTATTTGTTGAAATTTTTGTTCAAAAATACGTTATCCTGAATAAAATTAGATAAGTTCAGGTGTGATTGTTGCAACTTTGCATCAAATTTATACTTAAGAGCTTTTCTTATAGGATTTGTTTGCCTGTTTGTGCCAACGAAACGAGCCAGCACCGGCGAAATACTGCTGATCATTTTTATTTCCTTTCGGGTAATGTAAAATATCCTCCCCCAATTAATGAGGTGTTCTATTATTTTAATCAAAAAAAAATTAATGTAAAGACCATATTGAAAAAATTAGCCAGTAAGAAAAATAAAACTCATATTACTACCACCCGTTGCTATAAATATACGTTTATGTTATCCTTTAGAAAAAAGATAATAACATAACTAAGGAGTAAGTATGATTTCAGTAAACGATTTAAAGAATGGCTTAACACTTGAATTAGATAACGGCTTATGGACAGTTGTAGAGTTTTTGCACGTAAAACCTGGTAAAGGCGCAGCTTTTGTAAGAACAAAACTAAAAAATGCAGAAACTGGTAACGTAGTAGAAAGAACCTTCAGAGCCGGAGAAAAAGTTGCAAAAGCTATGCTTGACCGTAGAGAAATGCAATACTTGTATAAAGAAGGCAAAGAATACGTTATGATGGATAACGAAACTTATGAACAACTTCAATTAACAGAAGATCAAGTTGGTGATGGTATAAAGTACCTAAAAGAAAACATGGTTATTCAGGTATTAATGCACGATAAGAGAATCATAGGTGTGGATATCCCTGCACACGTAGAATTAGAAGTTGTAGACACTCCACCTGCAGAAAAGGGTAATACTGCTCAAGGCGGTTCTAAACCTGCAACATTAGAAACTGGTGCAGTAGTACAAGTTCCTTTCTTTGTACAAAATGGCGATGTAATCAGAGTAGATACCAGAAGCAACGAATATTTAGATAGAGTTTAGTATCTAAATTTGCGAATACTGGATAGTAGATTGTAAAGCTGATAGGTTTTCAATTTACGCTTAAGGAGAAAATAATGAAATTTGAAACAGATTATATAGAAAAATTAGCAAAAATTATATCAGATAACGGTTTAACAGAAATTTCTTTAGAAGATGGCGAACAAGCAATCACAATAAGAAAAGATTTACCGGAAGTTATCGCAGCAGCTCCTGCAGCTATTCCGGCTTCAGCTCCTGTTGTTGCACCTTCTGCAGCTCCTGCAGCAGCTTCAACAGCCGCTAAAGAACCTGAAGTAAAAGGAAAAGCAATTACTTCTCCAATGGTAGGAACTTTCTATGCAGCCTCATCACCAGAAGCTGCTCCATTTGTAGAAGTAGGTTCAACTGTAAATGCCGGCGATGTTGTTTGTATAATAGAAGCAATGAAATTAATGAATGAAATTAAGTCTGAGCATTCTGGAAAAGTTGTTCAGATTTGTGTTAAAAACGGCGACCCTATCGAATACGGTCAAGTTTTGATGTATGTAGAATAGTTTGGGAAAATAAAAGATAATATGTGTATAGTAATATATGCACATATTACTTTTGGTTTTTAAAGGAAGTATTATGTTTAAAAGAGTATTAATAGCAAATAGAGGTGAAATAGCAGTAAGAGTAATAAGGGCTTGTAGAGAGCTTGGGATACCAACAGTAGCAATATATTCTCAAGCAGATGCAAAGTCTCTTCACGTAAGATTGGCAACTGATGCTTACTGCATAGGTCCTGCACCAAGTTCACAAAGCTATTTAAATATTCCTGCAATCATATCTACAGCAATAATGACAGGATGTGACGCAATTCACCCAGGATATGGTTTTATGTCCGAACGCGCAGATTTTGTAGACATTTGTACAGAGCACGGAATAAAATTCATTGGTCCGTCAGCAGAATCGATGCGCAAAATGGGTGATAAAGCAACAGCCAGAAAAACAATGATAGAAAATGATGTACCTGTAACACCTGGAACAGGTTTGTTGGAATCTGTAGAGCAGGCAAGAGAATTTGCTCATAAAGCAGGTTATCCGATTATCCTTAAGGCTACTGCAGGTGGTGGCGGAAAGGGCATGAGAATCGTTAGAAATGACTCTGAATTAGAAACGAATATGAACTTATGCCAGATGGAAGCAGAAAAGTTCTTCGGTAATCCTGGAGTATACGCAGAAAAATTCTTGGAAAATCCTAGACATATAGAAGTTCAGATTTTAGGTGATTCTTTCGGAAATGTAATCCACTTAGGAGAAAGAGATTGTTCAATTCAAAGACGTCATCAAAAATTGTTAGAAGAAGCTCCATCTCCGGCAATTGACGAAAAAACAAGAAAAGCAATGGGTGCAGCAGCTGTAAGAGCTGCTAAGGCAATTGGTTACGAAGGTGCAGGAACTTGCGAATTTCTTCTTGACCATGATGGTAAATGGTATTTCATGGAAATGAATACAAGAGTACAGGTAGAACATTGCGTTACGGAAATGATTTCTCAAATTGATATTGTAAGAGAACAAATTTTAGTAGCATCAGGAAATAAATTAGGTTACACTCAAGATGACGTTTTATTAAGAGGTCACGCTATCGAATGTCGTATAAACGCAGAAGATCCTGATAAAGATTTTATGCCTTGTCCGGGTAAAATTGACGGATATTTTGCACCAGGCGGCTTTGGTATAAGGGTGGATTCTCATGTTTACCCAGGATATTCAATCCCACCATATTACGATTCAATGATCGGTAAATTAATCTGTTGGGGCGAAAACCGAAATGAAGCTAGACGCAGAATGTATCAAGCATTAAAAGAATACGTTGTAACAGGAATTAAAACTACAATACCGTTCCACCAGCAAATAGTGGAAGATGAAGTATTTATAAGCGGCAAATTCAATACAGGTTTTATTGAAGATTTTTACAAACGTCAAGGTAAAGAATTTAAAGCAGAATAATAAATAGAAGGGTGAGATTTTATCTCACCCATACTTACGTTTTTATAATTAAAGCATTATGCCTTACTAGACTTGATCCGTCTATGAATCTTGTTATATAATTTCCACCTCTACTATCAAAGTTTGCTTCGAAGGTGCGTCCATCGGCAAAAATTTCTTTATAACCTGATATTGTTTTTTCATATCCTATTCTGCCATATTTATCAGGAATTGAACATTCCTGTTTGATAATTTCATTACGTCTATTATACCAATTCGTTGTTAGAGCATCTCCATCTGTACAAACTTCTTTTCTTAGACCATTTTCCCAGCTTGATTCTTTTATCATTCCTTTTGAATATGTTTTTAATGGATTTGATTGGTATATATATCCCGGTTCATAAGTTTCTGTTTTACTTATAACATCAAAACCTTTTTTGTCATATTTATATTCAACTGTCATCTTTTTACCATTAACATCAGTTCGAATTTCCTTAAAAATACTACCACTTTTATTATAAAACTTTTCTACCTTATGACCATTATTGTATTGAGTGGTCTTTTGAGTTGTCCGACCTCTGGCATCAACTTTAGTGTTAACAGCCTTAATTGATTTATCAGTAGCTAACTTGTTAGTATCATTTATTTTAACATGCTCAACAAGTTTAACTTGAGCTTGCGGTGTACCAGGAGAAACTGACTGATTTACCTGCACCTGAGCATGTTCAACAGGTTGAGCTTTTACTGCAGAAGAAGCTTTTCCACTCATTTTTGTTGCATATTGCCTGATACCAAGTAATGCTAGAATCGACACCCCTGTTTCAACTCCACCATCCATAGCCTTTTCCATTGCTTTAGCTGCTTCCTCATGCGTTGTAGCATTATAATACTCTTTACATCCACCAATAATTTTACCCGCACCTTTATAAGCAGTATAAGTCCCCAAAACCGCACCGCAGGACAAGGCAATAGGAACACCTACAACTGGAATCGCCGAAACGGCAGCAAAAACAGCTGTCGTGCCAAGTGTTGCTAATGTTCGTTTAGCGCTAAATCCATTTTCATCACAAAACATTCCTCTCACAAAGTTTTTTGCACTTTTTAAACCGATTTTACCAATTTCACCCCAAGATAATTCGGCTCTATTATGCTGCTTCAATAAATTCATAACATCTGAAAAATCCTTTTCAGAGTACTTATCCTTTTGTTCAAAAGCTTTTTCAATAAATACTGATATTTCATTTCCATCAATTAAGTTGTTTTTTGAAGCATCTACGTCCTTTGCAACTTTTTGCAGATACTCATTTTTGATTTCCCTAATGTCAATCCCTGCGCTCATAATTTCTCCTTATAAAATTTACTTCCTCGTTATACATATATAAAGTATTTTGTTAAATAGAAATTGCTTTTTTTTACAAAGCAGCACATTACTTTGCGACAAAACATTGAATTTAGGGCACATTCAAGCTTTACATAAGTTAATATTCCAGTCAGTATGAAGTTAGTTCAAAATAAAATCTGACTAAGCGTAAACTATCAATTTGCATAAAATCTCTGATAGCGCTATAATGGAACGCAAGTTCTAGGCGGATGTAATTCAGTGGTAGAATGCAACCTTCCCAAGGTTGACGTCGCGAGTTCGAGTCTCGTCGTCCGCTAATACAGAGGAGTCCTTTTGAGGGCTCCTTTGTATTAGCCTACAGACAGTGCGAGAAGTTGCATTATACGAGTTGCGCGAGGGAGCTGAGAGCGGAGTGTTTTTTGTGTGTGCGATAGCACAAAACAAAAAATACGCAGACTCGTTAAACGCGACCGAGCAAGACACGAGTCTCGTCGTCCGCTAATAAAAAAGATCTGACTTTTGTCAGGTCTTTTTTATTGAGTGATGACAAAAGACTAGAACTCTAAGTGCATAAACACTTTTTTGAGTTCGGCGGATTTGCGGACGGACTAACTTCGTGTCGTCCGTCCGCAAATCCAAGAAAAATCTCGTCGTCCGCTTTTAAAAACTTATATCTTTTGTTTTATATTTGTAAGCTTATTTTAAATATGTAAAATTAATTATTAATACCTTTTATGATAAAATCAACTTATGCAAATATTGAAATTTAAACAAAAGCTATTTTTACCTTTTGTAATGATTTTTGGATGTATAAGCAATGGCTAAGAACTGGTTTCAACTGACCGAGCAAGGTGCCGGTAAAAAACGACTTATTTTGACCAAGCATATTTACCAAATTTTTGGAGAATTTCCTGTTAGAATAATAGCTTTTTTTGTAGTATTTGCTGTGTTTTTGACTGCAAGAGAAAGACGTGCTGCTTCAGAAAAGTTTTTTAGGATTTTGAATAAAAAATTCATATTCTTCCATTCATTTATTCAATTCTTAAACTACGGAAACGCTCTGGTTGATAAATTTATTTCATTTTGGGGTAAATTAAGTCCTGAACGATTTGAACTTGTTAATCCTGAAGTTTATCACGGGGCTTTTTTTGTTACAACACATATTGGAAACGTAGAAATCTTAAGGTCTTTGTTTCAGGCTCAAAATATGGAACATCCAACGAGAGTTAATGTGTTTTTGGAGGGAAAAGCTTGTGAAACATTTAATCATTTTTTGAAATCTTTGGAATTAAAGTTAAACATTGACGCTTTCCCTGTCGAAGAAATAAGTGCCGATACTTCAATATTGATAGCTGATAGGTTAAAAAACGGTGAAATTGTCTTTATGGCGGGAGATAGGGTCTCTTCCCGCAACACTAACAAAGTTTTTGAGGCTGATTTTTTAAATCACAAAGTTAATTTTCCTTTGGGAACTTTGAGATTTGCATACATGTTACAGGCTCCTATATATTTTATTGTTTGTGCAAAAGAGGGGAAAAAATTTAAAGTTTATACTGAAAAATTTACAACTGATAAGACTAAAAAGAGTGAAGTTCTTTTGGATTTGGAAAAAGCTTATGTGAAATTCTTGGAAAAATATACGCTTCTTTATCCGCATCAGTTTTATAACTTTCATGACGTTTTTAGTCAAGAAAACTAGATATTAAACAAAAGAAAATATTTTCTTGACAAGATGTTAGGCTTGTCTTACAATAGTCTTTAATTAACATGTTAGGAGTGCCGAACAAAAATGAAAACAATCAAAGCATTTGCAAAGTTTTTAGATCAGCCGAGGTTGGTTAGGAATTTTTCCAGAACACTTCCACCACTTCTAATAGCCGGTTCTGGGGCTGTTGTATTGAATGATACTTATAAAGCACCAAAAGATAAAAGAAAAGAAGTTTTTATTCGTGATGGTCTAACTATGTTTGGAGCAGTTATGTCCTCTCTTTACGCACCAAAAATTACTTCGAAGATTTTTCGTACTGCTCCTGATATGGTTAAAATGAAGGAATTGGAAGCGTATAATTCTGAATTAATTAGTAATTTTCTTGTAAGAAATAATGTAAGTGCTAAAACAGAGAAACTTTTGAAAAAAATTAAATCAAGGGTTTTGAGTGTAAATGAGGTAAAAAAACTTTCAGATAATTTGCAAACGGAAATGGGACGAGAATTATTTAATAATCTTATTCCGGAACCTGAGAATATAACATCAAAGGAAATTTTTTCAGAAATAGGTCGTTTGTCAGTTTTTGGTTTAATACCGGTGTTAGGTGGTATTGTTGGAGGAATTTTAGGTGATAAGCTTACCGATAAGGAATATAAGGAAAGAATTCCAAATAAAATAAAGGAGGGTGCATATCAATATTTAGCAAATATATTTCTTTGTAATGTTGGTGCAGGAATTGCTTTGGGGATTTTAGAAAAATTAAATATAAAATCAAAAGCAGCAAGAGCATTAGGTATGGTTAGTGGAATTGTTTTAACAGGGGTTGTTGGCGGTAGTGCGATTGCTAATTTGATAGGTGAAAAGGTGATTAATAAATGTTTCAAAAATACCGATACAAAGGAGAGAAAGCCGGAAGCTCTTGATATTTGTCTTCATACTGATGATATTGCGACTGTTGCGGTAATGTCCGGATTAAAATGGATTGAACCTGCTCTTCCGGCACTTTATTCTATTTCAGGGTACAGAGCGGGTAGTGGTTATAGAGGTTAAAATTTATTCAACATCTTGAGGACTTGTGAGAAAGCCTTGTTTAAACGGAACATTTTTATTCACAAATCCTGTTCTGACAATATTTCTGCCAAACTTCTTTTCCAAAATATCAAGACTTTTTCCGAGTTTTTCGTTTTGTTCTTTTTTCTCATTGTTATCAAAAAGTTGTAATTGCTCTTGTGAATTCTCGTTAAAATCTTCCAGAACAATTCCGACACTTCTGTACAAATCATTAGATGTAAACATTTTTTCTAAGAGCGGAAATGCTGAGCGAGAAATTTCAAATTCAAAATTTGTAGGTGTTTTTAATTGTTCCTTTAAGTATAGAGTTCTAAAGTCTTTAGTTTTTAGAATTACTCCGATAGTTGAACATTTGCAATCGATTTTTCTTAACCTGCTGCAGCAGGAATGGATGTGTATAGAAAGTTCGTTCTTTAAAAATTGAATGTCTGACGAGAATTCCAAAAAAGATTTTGTATCGCTTATAGATTTTGGCAGCTCTTCTTTGTTGCTTATTGGTGATACCATAATCCCTTGCAGTTCAGCTTTTACGCTTAATCCGTTTTTGCCGAATTTTTGTTGAATCCATTTTTCGTCTTTGTTTATATAATCAAGAGCGGTTCTGACTCCAAGCCCTCTTAATTTTACTCCAAGTCTTCTTCCAATTCCCCAGACCTCTTGTATATCTGTGTATGTTAAAAGATGTTTGATACTGCATTTTCCGGCAAGAGCAATTCTTGTAGAGGTATTTTTCGCTTTGTCGGAAGCTAATTTGGCGAGTGTTTTTGTTTTGCTTATTCCTATGGATACTGGAATGTCGACTTCATAAAGAATTCTTTGTTGAAGGTCTTTGGCTATTTGAAAATAATTTTTCTTATAAAGTTTAGTAAGTCCCGTAAAATCTACAAATGCTTCATCTATAGAATAAACTTCTACATTAGGACTGATTTCTTTTAATATAGACATTACCTGCTTAGAAATTTTTGTATAGTTGTAATGATTTGCGCTTATGTAAATACATTCAGGAAATTTTTCAACTGCTTGAAAAAGAGGAATTCCCATCGGAACACCTAGCATTTTTGCTTCTTTTGAGCGAGAAATTATACACCCTCTTTCTCCTGAAACAACTGAAACGGGAAGTCCTTTGAGCTCAGGATTAAGCTTTCTTTCGCAAGATACGAAAAAGCTGTCACAATCTATTAATGCTATATATTTTTGATTAGTCATATTTTTTGCTTGTATTACTTGCTGAATTATACCCCACCCTAACCCTCCCCTTTCAAGGGAGGGAACATTAGAATTGTAGTTTTATCTGTCGGACAAAATATATTTATCCATTTTTAGAAAGTATACTTCACCTTTTTTTCTTTGTTATCGTAAACTTTTTTTTCTGGCAAAATCTCTAAAAGAAGTCCCATTTTGTACCTTGCGACGTACCATTTGTGAAATTTAAGCGCACGATTAATATCAGGTGTCTTAAATTTTTCTATACGTTTTCCACCCTTGATTTCCACAAATCTGTAGAGAGTATTAATCTTTTCTCCAGTATCTAAATCAATCATAATTGTATTTTATCATATTATCAAAATAAAAACTCCTGCATAAAAACAGGAGCTTGAGTTGTTTTGGGAGAAAGAAAATTTAAAAACGAATAGGAATTCCGAAATTTATATACACCCCATCCCTATAACAAGGTTGATAATAATAGTCATCATACCAGCCTAATCTATAATTGCAGTAAGGAGAGCCCCAACAGCTGCGCCTGGCTAACACTCCGCCAATTACGGCGGAGCCTCGATAATATCTAGGCGGTGGTGGCGGCGGTGCCATTACGTGATGAGGTGGTCTATGATGAACTTCAGGGCCGGCATGAACTACATGACCTTTTCCTGGACCAGCGTAAGCTGGTGATAATGTTGCGAAAACTGCGATTAAACTAAGAATTGATAAAACTTTTTTCATACTCTAACCTCCGTTTCTTATTTGTATAACGAATTATTTTATTTTTTGTTCAAATTTGGAAAAAGTTTTACATATTCCCTTTTAGTTCTATAATGAACTTAAGAAGGAGCAAATAATTATGAAAAAAGAATTAATTTTTTTAGGACCTCCAGCTTGTGGTAAG
>CALUVP010000139.1 GCA_944324215.1 Candidatus Gastranaerophilales bacterium
ACCGCTTTTTCCTGTTTTCTTGAGTGCGGAATTTATTCTGTCAGCATAATAAAATTCCAAAATCTCAATTATCAGAAAAACTATAAATAAAAACGGAATTAAATGAATGCTGTCACAAATTCCATCTGAAGCCCAATCTGACAGAGGTAATTTGTTAATGAGATTGTCTATCGGAGTAAAAATTGACTCATTTAACCCATTGATTTTTTCTAAAATAGATATTAACATAATGTAATTAAACATCAAATTTATGGATTAGTCAAAGTTAGAGCAACAGGAGTTTTTTTTATGAAAACAATAACAATAGACAAAGATAAATGCGTTCGCTGTGGTTTGTGCATAAGTGATTGCGTATCAGGCTGTATTGATTTTGATACTGATAATTTTCCGCACATGGTTGATGAAGCAAGATGCATTTCCTGCCAGCACTGTCTTTCTATATGTCCGACAGGTGCTTTAACTTTTAATGATAAAAAGCCTGAAAATTCCGAAGAAACCGATTATAATGATATTTTAAAACTTATTAAATCAAGAAGAAGCGTAAGACAATACAAAGAAGAAGAAATTCCGGCTGAAATTATCGTGAAATTAAAGGAAATGCTTCCTTATATTCCTACAGGATGTAATTCTCATTCGCTTCATTTTTCCATAGTAGAAACAAAATCTGCAATGGATATTATAAGAAAAAGAGTTAACGAGCTTTTGGTTAAAACTCTTTCATACAAAGCAATTTCTCCGCTTTTGGATAAATTTTCGCGCTATAAAGACGCATTAATAAAAGGTGAAGATGTAATATTCAGAAACGCTCCTCACATGGTTGTTGTATCATCACCCTTAACTGCTCCTTGCGCTACAGTAGATCCAATAATAGCTTTGAGCTATTTTGAATTATACGCACAGCATTTGGGAATAGGAACTTGCTGGTGCGGTTTTGCGGAAGTTTGTTTGAAATTCTTCCCTGAAATATGTGAAATGTTAGAAATTCCGTCAGGTTACAAACCTGTTTATGTAATGCTTTTCGGAACACCAAAAATTAAATACCAAAGAACTATTCAGCCTGAAGCATACAAAATTGCGGAAATCAAAGAAATTCATGATAAAGATTCTTGTTTCTTTTGCAAGGCTAAAAGATTAATTACGAATTTTTTAAGATAAATTAAATCTCATGTTTTTAAATTAATTTGCGAAATAATTTCAAGTTCAAATTATATTATGCATTTATTACGCAAATTAATTAGTATAAATGCTACTTTAGGTCATTTTATTTTTAAAAACTGACTTTACAATTGTTTATATGGATGTAAAGAAGGAATTAGGTCTAAAAATAAAACGATTAAGACAAAAAGAAGGTCTTACCCAAGAACAGTTTGCAGAAAAACTTAATATTGCAACAAGAACATTAGCGGGTATCGAAATCGGTGAAAGTTTTGTATCGGCACAAACGATTGAAAATATTCTGAATTATGCTGATATTTCTTTTGAAGATTTCTTCATTTCAAGCCACCTAAGACCAACAGAAGATTTATTAAAAGACATTTACGGATATCTCGATAAAATTAAAGACAGCAGAGAAAAAGTAGAAAACATTTACAAAATTATAAAAGCTCTTTCTAACGAGTAGTGTGTATTAAGTTTTGTAAAGCACCCAAATGTAGTAATAATGCATATTATATAATTTTTATGTAATTTTAACACATTAAAATGGCAATTTTCGAATTCAAATTATCTTTATATATACATAACACGAGTATAAAAAGATAAGGAGAATTTATTATGACAACCTACACAGTTCAATCTTCAGACACACTAGGAAAAATTGCGAAAGCACACAACACAACAGTTGAGAATTTAGTAAAACTAAACAACATTACCGATCCAAATTCAATCAGTATAGGTCAGAAGTTAAATTTAGGAGAGGTAAGCCAAACGACTAATTCACCGGTGCAAACTCCGGAAGAAAAACCTATGTTTGGTTTTGACACTTTTCAAAAAGAAAGCAAATCTGATGCGTCTTCAACTTATGCACCATTAGCATACGCATTAGGTGGAGCAGCAGCATATCAAGGTGGCAAATATTTGTTTCCAAAAATAAAAGATGCTGCAGAAACAGTACAACTGAGGTATATGTATGGAAAAGACGCTGCTAAAGGTTATGTAAAAGGTGCAGTTGGTAAGAGCAAAGAAACAGCAACTGCAGTAAGAAATTTTGTGGCAAATAAGGCAAAACATGCCGCTAAATCCGCTGAATTGCACTATGCTTTTGGAAAAGATGCAGTAAAAAATGGTGTTGAAAAAGGAAAAACTGCTGCTCAAAATGTAGCTAATAATGTGACTCAAAAAGCAAAACACGCAGTAAAATCCGCTGAATTACATTATGCTTTTGGAAAAGACGCAGTGAAAAACGGAGCTAAAAAAGCTGTAAAAAAAGGTAAAGTAATTACAAGATATACCAGATTTATGGGTAATACAAAAATTGCACCTAAATTAATTAAAGGAGCAGGCAAATATGCAGGTCCTGCAGCAGCTGTATATGGAATGTATGAAGTAGCTCAGGCTTACAAAAAAGGTGGAGAAAAAGCCGCAGTAAAACAAGCTGTGAAAACAGGAAGCGGTCTAGCAGGAGGTTGGGCTGGAGCAAAAGTTGGAGCTGCAATCGGTAGCTTTGCAGGCCCTGTTGGTACTGTTGTAGGAGGTGTTGTTGGAGGTGTTGCAGGGTACATATTAGGTGAAAAATTAGTATCATAAAAATATAAAAAACAAAAGATCGAGCCTTCAAAGGCTCGATCTTTTACTATTCAAAAAAATCTTTATTCATTTTATCGACAGCTCTTCTGTAGTTCTTATCTACAGGGATTGGTTTTGATTTGGATATTGAATCTAAGAATACCTTGTTATCAATCTCTTTAGAAACATCAATTCTTGCAGGTACAACGAGTCCTGTGCTTAAAAAATATTCACTGCTTTTTTTAGAGGATAAGTATTCTACAAATTTTTCTGCCTCAATTTTGTGTTTAGAATCCTTAGAAACTCCCCAGCCTGAAGCATCGAGAGGAACAATTCCGGGGAACGTTATTACATCCCAATTAAATTTTGCTTTTTCGCTTATTTTGGGATACATCCACCTGCCTGATAAATATAGTCCGATTTTTCCGTCTATAAACATTTGAGCTAATGTCGAACTCCCAACCTCGGAAGGAGTCGGAGCATATTTTCCTTCCAAATTTCTGTAATATTCCAGAGATTTTTTCGGATTGTAAATATCCTCATTCATAGTCAAAACATAAGGATACATAAAATAAACATCTCTTTCGTAACTTACACCAAACTTGGGAGCTTTTTCCAAAATCTCTTGCAGCTCAGCTAAATTTTCAGGGGTTTGATTGATTAAATCCTTATTCCTGTAAAAAACCAAAGTAGACACATCTCTTGGGATTGCGTAAAGTTTTCCCTTGTTGCTTAAAGCCTTTAGACTCTCAGGGTAATATTCTGATTTATCAACCAAATTCGTTAAATCTTCCAATTTTGAGACATACAAAGGCAAATACAAATTATTCAAAAAAATCACGTCAGGTGCTTTAGATGAAGCAAAAAGAAGATGTATTTTTTGAAAATAATTTTGCGGTATATGTATAAAATTAATCTTTATATCAGGGTTTTCTCTCTCAAAATCTTCAATAATTGTATTTAATATTCCAACTTCAGTAACTGAACCCCACGATGAAAAAGTTATTTCAACTCTATTATCTTTTCTACTACATCCACACAAGATTAATGGTATTAATAATAGAATTAAAAGCTTTTTTAGCATAAATCCATTACAAACTCCATATCATCAGGTTTTACATTTAGTAAGAACTTATGAATGCCTATTCTCACTATATAACGAGCAGTTTCATCATCTAACTTTTCAGCTATTCTTGATTGTAATTTTTCTGTATTTAGTTTTTCATAATATTTAATTTTGAAGGTCTTATCTCCCACAAATCCAATAATTGAATAACCATTATTGTTTTTTGCAAGATAGCAGCCCATATTTTCTGTGAAATATGAGGTGCTGACAATTGAATAACGTTCTCCTTCAAGCACACAGAAATTCGGGTTTTGAATATCTTTAATTTCAACTTTTTTTATAGAAGAACTTTTTTGAATTTTCTCAGCAGATTTTTCTTCTTTTCTAATTTTACTATTTTCTATCATATTTAAAAGTTTATCAGCTTCCGTTTCTTTTTTATTGCTATTCTCTTTCTTTTTCTTTGATTTCTCCGGATATACTTTTAAATCTTCATTAGTATTCTCTTTTGATATAATTGTTAAATTATCTTCATTACCATAATTAACAAGCTCATTATCATCAACTTCCGCAAGCTCAGATAAGATTTCGTCATCACAGTCTGCTCCAAAATCAGAATTTAACATTTTTTCAAATTCTATATCTGACTCACCCTCACTACTAAATTTGTTAGCTGTAGGATCCTTGTCCAAATCCACATACTTTCCGTCATACAAAGTTTCAAAATCATTTTTTTCTGTATCTTTAACTTCTTGAACATCATCTTCTTCATTTATTATTTCAAAATTGTTGCCAAATTGATTGAATTCTTCTTGCATATCAGAAACTGTAGGAGCAGGTCCAAAATCATTTAAAATCTCAAATTCTCTTGTACCGTCGTCAAAAGGTTTGAATGTTACATTAGTTATGTTTTTAAGCAAGGCTTCTTCATCAACTTTTACTTCTTCCGGTTCTGGAGTTTCATATTTTTCAGGATGTTTTAACATATCCTCTAAATCAGGTAATTCGTTTGATATAGACATTTTTTGAACATCGTAACTTGTATCCACATATTCAATATCATCAGATGGACGTGATTTATACGCCTCTTCATTGTTAATTTCTTTCGATAAATCTGGTAAATCATTATTATTAAGTTTTAAAGTACTAACATCATAACCTTCGCTAAAATATACTACTTGCGGCTTAACTTCTGATTCAATTCTTCTTCCGCCCTGTTTCTTCAATGCTTCTGATAAATCCGGAAGTACATCTTTTACATTTAATGTTAATAGTTCAGATGTCTTATGAGGTTTTGACTTTTGTCTTGCAATTTCATTCTGCATTTCTTGCAAACGATTTGGATTTGTTCGCAAATCTGTTATGAAATCGTTATCTATTTCTACACTTATTAATCTATATAATGCCTCTATATCCTCTTTTGTAAATGTTATATCTCTTTCTATAGTATATGTTGTGACC
>CALUVP010000140.1 GCA_944324215.1 Candidatus Gastranaerophilales bacterium
GCGTTTGATATTGTTCAATCAAATCTTTATTTCCACCTTCTAAATCGTATAAATGCCCTATTTCATGCAATGTAGCCTCTTCAATTTCAGTGTTTGCAGAAAATGAAAAATTTCTTGAAAATAGATTGAATAACTTAGCCCATTTAAAAGCACTTTCTTGAATATATATTTCTCTTTCATTTGGAATAGGATTTGCTATACCTCGTGTTGAAGAATATTTATTTTCATTAATTCGCAACTCATTAATAATCGCACTATTACTTTTAGGTAGATTAGAAAAATCAGAGGCAACATGAATAGACATCCCTTTAAAAAAATCGGGCGTAATTCTATCCATAACTTTTTTTAATGCTTGTTGCACACTTATTTTCGTTGAGTTATCAACAGTATTTATTGTTCCATTGTAATAAAATATTTTTACAGCAATAGGATCGCTCATTCCAAATTAAATCCTCGATATATTCTGTATTTATATAAAGTATTTTTTTCTCAAAAAATTGCCTTTTTGCTTAACAATGTTACAAGCAAAAATTTTTAAAAATTCTGTGAAAATAACTACGAAAATTTTTTCGAAATTAAAATCGCCATCAAACATCGACTAATATTGAATTAAAAAAATAGGAGTTTCAAGCTGTATGTCAAGCTCCACCATAAAAAAGACGATGACATTAGTTATCGTCTTTTTTATTTTGTGATGGTAAGTATTGATGAGAACTCCTAAAGCGCGAAAGCACATTTAAAAAGTTCGAGCGACCTATGAGCAGAGGGCTCTTGCAAAAAATTTCATGCCCTTTTATCAATAAATTGGGATTACATTAGACATAATATAGAAGATTTTTATTTGGAATAAATATTTTTTCATGAAGAAATGTTAAATATTTTTTATCACATATTGAAATCTTTGTAAAGATATGTTAAAATATTCGCATGGACCGGTCTTTTGACCTCGGTCCACCACGGCAGGTGTTACACCTGCCTTTCAAATTTTTATAGGGGATTTATGGAGAAAGAACTCAGCATTTTTATTGATGAATCTGGTGATTTAGGTAATTATCAAAACCACTCTCCTTTCTATATTATTTCGCTAGTTTTTCATGAACAAAATAAAAACATCAATGATGGAGTTGAAAAACTTGATAATTATTTAGCTGAACAAGGTTTACCAAATCATACAATACATACAGCACCCCTTATTAGGCAAGAACAAACTTATAGAAATATTGATTTAAATTTAAGAAGCAGACTATTTCGACAATTGTTTAATTTTATAAGAAATGTAGATGTATCTTATAAAACAATAGTCGTTGATAAAAAAATGTATTCTAAGCAAGTAGATATTACGAATATGATTACAAAAGAATTGTCGTCTTTTATAAAAGCAAATCTGCAATATTTTTTGCAATTTGACAAAATTATTATTTATTATGACAACGGACAAGTCAAATTAACTAATATTTTAATTGCGATTTTCGGTTCATTACTGGACAATTCTGAATTTAGGGTTATTACTCCAAACAATTATAAATTATTTCAAACTGCAGACTTGATATGTACATTAGCACTAATTAAGAATAAGATAATAAGTGGTAAACTTTTAACTAATTCTGAAAAAATATTTTTTGGTTCAGCAGGAAAATTAAGAAAAAATTATTTGAAATTTTTCGAAAAAATAGAATTTAATCAAAAAATAAAAATACATTCATAGTTTTATTTTTTTAACTTTCTTATCATTACTAAATTTTAGGATATGCATTTTCCGCATAATTTTTTTGAAAAATTAGAAACGAAAAAATGCATAGTATCGACCTGACTCAAACTTAGATTAGATAACGTATTTCAGAATCATAGATATTACCTTATGTATTAAGCTCCACCATAAAAAAGGCGATGACATTTGTTATTCGGTTTTTTATTTTGTAAGATATGAAATAATAAGTACAAATTTTAATAGGAAGAATATACAGTATGACACAAATAATAAATCTAAAAGACATTGAATACCTTGATACCATAAATAAAAAATTCGTATTTGATAATGAACAGAGTTCACTAACACTCCTTTCATTCAAAAGTGGTGTAGAAAGAAGCATTCACGTAGATGAAAAAGATGAAGTGGCACAAATTATAGAAGGTGTTGCCGATATTACAGTTGGAAAAGAAGTTTTCAGACTTCATTCCGGAGAAATGATAGTCATGCCGGCGCGTATACCACACGGCTTAAAAGCAATTGAAGATACAAAAATGCTTCTTTTAAGACCTAAACATGAACATAATTAAATCATATTAATTACGTCTGGTCGGAGAATGTACTTTTTCTTTTTATTCTTAAAATGATAAAATGGTTCGAATTGTCAGAAACACTATTTTACAATACATTCCGCTCTCATTTAATACAGAAGATAAAATCAATTCGAATAGGATTTTTAATATTAATAATAAGAAAATAAAAGGCGATTTTATCATTTATTTATGCGAAAGAGAGATGCGGGCGAAAGACAATTTTGCGCTACAATTAGGATTAGAAAAATCTTCTCAAATCAATTTACCCTTCAAAATCATTCATCCCAAAATAAGTTTTGAATATCAGCCTAAACAAAAATTTATCAACGAGCAAATACTCAAAACCAAGCAAGTTTTTTTAAAGAATAATATTGATTTTGAAATCTTTGAGGGCAGTTTTGAAAATCTTTTCAATTATCTTAAAAGCCTAAATACAGCCCTGTTAATCATCGACTTTAACCCAATACTCAATAGAACTTGGCTTTCAAAAGCAAGATTTAAAATTTTAGAAATCGACAGTCACAATATAATTCCTTCAAGATTTATTTCTAAAAAACAAGAATATGCCGCCTCAACTTTGCGTCCAAAAATTTATCATAATATCTACCCCTATTTGAATGAATACGAGCCAATTATAAATTACAATTCAGAAGCCGATTTAGTCTTAAAAGATTTCATAAAAAATAAACTTCCTTACTACAATGAATTCAGAAATAATCCGAATAAAGATGTGTTATCTAACCTTTCTCCTTACATAAGTAATGGTTTCATCTCTTCACAAAGAATCGCTCTTGAAGTTATAAAATCAAATGTCACGGAAATTAACAAAGAAGCTTTCTTAGAAGAATTAATCATAAGAAAAGAGCTTGCCGAAAATTTTTGTCTGTATTGCAAAAATTTTAAAAGCCTAAATTGTGTTCCCTATTGGGCAAAAACTTCTCTTACCAAACACCGCTATGATTTAAGAAGTTACATATATACACAAGAAAAATTAGAAAACGCAGACACGCACGACAAATTATGGAACGCTGCACAAATTCAGTTAATCAAAGAGGGAAAAATTCACGGGTATTTGCGAATGTATTGGGCTAAAAAAATTTTAGAATGGACTCAATCACCACAAATTGCGTTAGGAATTGCAATTTATTTAAACGACAAATACGGGTACGACGCCCCCTCCCCAAACGGCTACACAGGAATCTTATGGGCAATCGGAGGGTTACACGACAGAGCATTCAGAGATTTTCCCGTTACAGGAAAAATCCGAAGAATGAGCTATAATTCTCTAAAAACAAAATTTGATACTGAAAGTTATATTAAAAAATATTCTTAATTAAATTTTCTTAATTACCCGACAAGGATTTCCAACCGCAACAACATTTGATGGAATATCCTTTGTAACAACGGCTCCGGCTCCGATTACCGTATTATCACCTATAGTGACTCCGCCAAGTACGATAACACCGCCTCCAAACCAAACATTATTCCCAATTTTTATAGGTTCTGCAGTCTCCAACCCCTTATTTCTCGTTTCATAATCCAAAGGATGCTCAGCTGTATAAAAACCGCAATTTGGTCCGACAAAAACATTATCTCCAAAAACAACTTTACCCGGATCTAAAATCACCAAATTATGATTTGCATAAAAATTCTCACCAATCTCGATATTATATCCGTAATCACAATAAAAATTCGGTTCTATATAAACATTCTCGCCGCTTTTTCCCAAAATTTCTTTTATCTTAGATTTTCTCTCATCCAAATTTGCAGGATGCAAATTGTTATACTCATAACACAAACTCTTACATCTAATTCTTTCCTCTAATAATGTATCATCAGCCATTGCATCGTATAATAAACCATTTAGCATTTTTTCTTTTTCGCTCATTTCAAATCCCTCTTCATAATACACTTACAAAAAATTCTATCATAAAAAATGCCTGCTAAAATTAGCAGGCATTTTTATTTATTTGTAATCTCTATCTTTTACAGGCTCTAACCAAATTGAAGTATTGTTTGGTAAATTTGTCTCAATGGAAATATGAGCAAAAGTACTGTCAGGCGCAGCCCCATGCCAGTGTTCTACATTCGGCAGAATTTTCACAACATCACCGGGTTTAAGAATTCTAAGTTCTTTCCCCCTTTCCTGATATCTTCCCTCACCTGCAGTTACAAGAAGAATTTGACCGCCAGTATGTTTATGCCAATTGGTCCTTGCACCTTTTTCGAAAGTCACATTTCCGATAGAAGAATTCCAAACATCATCTTTTGTACACAACATATTTAAGTATGTTGTTCCCGTAAAATATTTGCTGTACGGATTAACTTCTCCGAATTTGAACGGCTGCTTAAAATCATTTGTAATTTTATTTTCACCATCAACATTCTTTAAAACTCTTAATGCACCTAAAGCATTTGGGAAACCAACATAAGGAAGGCATTGTACAATCGCTGCTGCAAGAGTTTCTTTGGTGTTTCCTGCCTTCAAACTTCCTTCAATATGACTTTTTAAAGTTTCATTATTACCTGTTGTAGTCAAAATACATACTGCAAGTAATTCTCTTGTTTTTGTATCCAAACCGCCTCTTGTATAAATATCACCAAAACAAAATTCAGTAAGGAATTTAGAAACATCCTCCCCCAGATTATCAGGAAGCCCCTGCATTTCTCTTGCAATTTCATCTCCGTATAAAGGTGTTTGAATTTCTGAACCTTTAACAAATCTCTCGTTTTCGCTTACTGTTCCTGCTTTTTCAAGAGGAAGTGAAATTTTTCTTGAAGCTAAAACCTCATTCAGAACTCCTAAAGCATTTAAAGTTTTAGGAAAACCTATAAACGGTGCGCACAAATATATCGCTTCTCTAATCTCTAAAGGCTTAACTCCAACGTTTAAAGCGGCATTAATATGCGCATTAAGCTGAGGTAGAGTTTGCTGCACTGAAAGCGATGTAACGGTTATCAATTCTCTCATTTTTACATCAAGATTACCAACCGTAAAAACTTCTCCAAAAATATATTTTTGCAGAATTTCCATCATCTCGGGATCATTACCAACATTTGGATTCCAAGTTGAGTTGAATAACATTTCATAATTCTTTTTACAGATATCTGCCCTATTCATTTGAGAACCTTCTTTCTTACCAGCTGCAAATATGGTTCCTTGATTTATTAAGATGAAGCACAATATTGCAGCAGTTATTTTTTTAAAATTTATCATACCAAAAGCCCCATATCATAAGCTTCTTTAAGCGCAGGAGAACTTTCCGCATCCCCGACACTTTCTAAACCTAATCCTTTGATTACCCCTTTAAGCTGAGTTTTAGAATAGCATTCAATCCAGCCATTAAGACCGTTAATTGCACCATCCATAGCATAATCCCCGCTATCAGCTGCAGTTGCAAGCAAATAAATATCTCTAAAATCGTATTCATCTGCAAACAAAGGATTAGACCTGTCAATCATTGTTTTCATCTGACCAGACATTTCATAATAATAAACAGGTGTTGACCAAACAATTACGTCAGAATGCTTCATCTTATCAACAATCTCATTTGCGTCATCCGTTATCACACATTTTTTTGTCTTCTGACAAGCTAAGCATCCTTTACAAAAACTTATGTTCTTATCACACAGATAAACAAGTTCAACTTTATTACCAGTGCTTTCAGCACCCTTTTTGAATTCTTCGGCTAATCTGTTTGAATTTCCTTTCTTTCTAGGACTTGTTGCTATAATTAAAACATTTTTTGACATAATACTTCCTCTTTTTTCTTACAAGAATATTATATGACTTTAGAGCTACTATCAGTCAAGAGGCAAAATAAATTTTATATGATAGAATGAAACTATGCAAGAAATTTCTATCGGGAAAATTTATAAACACTACAAAGGCAATATATACAAAATTATTGCTCTTGGAAAACATTCAGAAACTTGTGAGGATATGGTAGTATACCAATCTACAAAGGATGGAGCAGTATGGATTCGTCCTAAAAGTATGTGGAATGATAAAATCAACGAGAATACACTTAGATTTACTCTGATCAAATAGAAAAATGATAAAAAATGATTACACGTGAAGTTAGAGAATGGTTAAATAAGGTTGAAAGAAGACAATATTCATACGATGATGCGATGTATGAATTTATGAGATTTTCCTCGTTTCTAACAAGAGAAGAGATGAAAATGATAAAATCTAAACTTGAAGCTTCTTATAAAAAATAAAAAAACATGCTAAAATAAGAATACAGGTGAGAGCATGTTTAAAAAGAATTTAAAAACCAAAATGGAAACGGAAATTACCGAGCAAACGGGAATAATTCCATATATTTTGATGAAATACATTAACCCTGAAACAGGTGAAATCAAAATTGATTTACCTGATAATATAAACAAGATTGTTCTTGTAGCAAGCGGTTCATCGTACCATTGCGCAAGATTTGCAGTAGATTTGTTAGAAAAATTTTCTAAAATCGAATCAAGAGCTATTTATTCAAGCGAATTTCTTTTAAAAAACGTAATTCCGCACGACGATAATACGCTTTATATCTTTATCACTCAGTCAGGAGAAACGAGTGATACGGTTAGATCTGCCGAAAAAGTTAAAAATTTGAGTAATGTATCCACCCTTTGTATTACAAATAATGAGAATTCAGCTATTTGGAATATATGTGATTACAAAGTTGCTTGCTGGGCGGGAGTTGAAGAAGGCATTGCCGCTACAAAATCTTTTACTTCACAAATGTTATGCCTCTTGTTAATTTCACTTAAATTAATTGAAAAAATTCACGGACAAGAAGCCTCAAGAGTATACAAAAAATCACTTTTCCACCTACCTATAGTCATAGAAAAAGCCTTATCTAAACGAGATGAAATAAAGAAATTAGCAAAAATATTATCAAAAGAGAATTTGATAGTAATTACAGCAGACGGAATTTCATATTCTTTGGCAAAAGAAGCAGCCTTGAAAATCAAAGAAACATCTTACAAAAACTTAAGTGCTGCGATTTTAGGAGAATTTATGCACGGCCATGTTGCTGTTTTTAATAACAAAGGAGCGCTTATTTATATTGCAATAGACAATATTTCAAAACGCTCCATATCAAATCTTGAAAAAATCCGCCAAGATTATCGCCCCAAACTTATCATCATAGGTCCAACGGGGGAAGTTAAAAATTATGATTTTAATATCTATGTAGAGTGCGAAAACGAAATTCAGCAAATGTTTGCAAACGTAGTAGTCTGCCAACAACTTGCACTCGAAATCGCACTCAGACTTAAAAGAAATGTCGATCACCCGAAAGGTCTACATAAAGTAGTTGTAGATAAAAATATCTAGCCCTCATTCATTTCTTTTTTCTGATATCTCGCAGACTTAGCATTTATTGCATAACAGGCTGAACATAATTTCTGAGAAAGCATAAACATATTTCTCTGAATAGTTGCAACATCATTCATTGCTTCTAGCATTTTATTAGGATCTACCATAGATGCCATTGAATCATGATTATCAACTTTTTCATCTGCATACTTTTTAACTAATAACTTGTCAATATAATCTCTTGCTCCAATTGCCATAATCAGATCTCCCTATTATTAAATTCCCATATATATATAAAGAAATTTAAGAATAGAAAATTGACTAATTGTAACAAAATATTAAATTAACCTCTCAATTGGACAGGCATTACAAGATACAAATAATCCTCATCAGACACCGGAGTGAAAATCGTCGCAGATAAAGAAGAGTTTAGTTTAATAGTTATATCCTCTGATTCCACAATTTTCAAGAATTCAAGAATAAACTTGTAATTAAAACCAATAGCAAGCGGCTCACTCATATACTTTACATCCAACTCATCTTGAGAATTACCTGCCTCCGGAGAATCTCCAGAAAGTTTTAATGTATTATCTGCAAATTCAAACTTCACAATGCTATTTTTTTCGTTAACCATAACCGCAACTCTTTCAAGAGCAGATATTAAATCATTTTTATTAACAATGGCTTCCTTGGAAAAAGTCTGCGGTATAAACTGGTTATACTTAGGAAATTGACCTTGCATAAGACGTGTTACTATCTTTGTTTTATCTATCATTATAACAATTTTCTTCATTTCTTTATAAATTTTGATCGTTTCAGAATTAGCTATAAGTGATATTTTCAATAATTCAGAAAGTACTTTTGAAGATATGAGCATTTCAAAAGGTTTTTCGCCATCAGAAGATGTATTTTTGACAACTTCCCTCACTCTTGCAAGTTTATTTCCATCAACAGCAGCCATTTCTAAAATATTTTTATTAACCTCACATAAAACACCCGAAAGAGGACTATTCGTTTCGTACCCAGCTGCTGCTGATACAACCTCCCTTATGGCTTTTGTAAATGGTCTTGTTTCAATTTCCATACAATCTGTATCTGATATATTCTCTTCAACTAACGGAAATTCATTTGCAGAAATGCCAATAATATCAAATTTAGAATTCCTACAAGTAATAGTTGCTGTCGAATCATTGAGTTCAAGATTAATAAGTTCATCATTCAATCTGGACAAAATTTCACCAAGTTTTTTGGCTGGAAGTGTAAACTTTCCTTCTGATTTAACATCTGCATTAATAAGAGTAATTATTGAAAAATCGAAATCTGTTGCTGTTAATCTAATTTGATTAGTCCCGACTGTTTCTATCAAAACATTTGCAAGAACAGGCTGTAAACCCTTTACAACAGTCGCCCTTTCAACAATCTTTATACCATTTAATAAATCGTCCCTGTTTGCAACAAATTTCATTTAATACACCCCTCAAAAACTCTTTTTAACACGGTAATTCTAATACAAAAAGGATTTATTTACAAGCCATTGACTTTAGAGCACGCTACATTAAAGAAATAACATAAGCACTTGTAAATATTTGTAACAAAAATAGAAAAAACTCTAAAGTTTTACAAAAAAATGCCGATATAAAATTTGTAAGTCAAGTACCCTGAGAATTATTTAGGAAAGGATTAGCCAAATATGCGTATCGAAAATGAAATGTTATCAAGATTTAACAATTTGGAGGAACAGTCAATGAATAATTTCGAAATGTCATTATCACAAGAATTGGACTTTTTCTTTGATAATGTAATGGATACAGTCGTAGACTATTTTAAAGATGAAATCACTTTATAAGTTAATCTTAGCAAGACTCAAAAATATACTTTAGGAGAGCGTAAACAAAATCTTTGGATAAACTATCTTTACCCCAGTCTTCCATCTTAAAAAGACTTATCCCAAGGAAATTTACCCCTCCCTCAAGAAGATTTACCCCAAGGATTTACCCCCACCCCTCCATAATCGGTTTGAATAAACATCAAGCCGTTTTTTATTGTTCAAATTACAAAACATGACTTTTTAGAGATTATCCTTAAAACATATACAAAAGACTAATTTCTATAGTTTATGAAAAGCAGAATAATAATTTTATGAAAAAATTTTTGAGTTTAGCAGCCTTAATATTATATTTAATACTTCCTTGCTACTCTGCAACATTTCAAGGCGGAGTATATGAACAAGGAAGCGGAAACGCCAGCAGAATTATAGACAAACAAACAGGCGAAGGTATCGGAGGAGCACAAATCAATCTTCCTAAACAGAACTACGCCACAAGAACAGATGCAAACGGATTTTTTGAACTGGATACACAAATTAACGGACCTAGCATTATGTCAGTTCAAAAAGAGAATTATAAACCTTTCACAATGACGGTTAATGGAAATACCTTCAATGCCCCTATTGTCGTGGGTATAGAAAAATCTAACGCTTCTGATTTAGCGCTCGATGCCAATATGTATCACCTTGGAGATGACAGCTACTCTGATTTAAGCGCAAATGCGGGAGAATTCAGAATGCAGGCTATAGGTCCTTTCTATACAAAACGCTTCACACTGAAAAAACTTGACTTAAGCAAACCAATTTATCTCGTAATCGGATCAATCATCGGAATAGACACAGCAATGGCACGTTCTATGGGACAAAATAAAATCCCAAATGCCTTTGCGTCCCCTCCTGAAGTGTATTTTAACGGCAACAAAATTTCTGAAATTCAATTAAACGGTGACGGGCAAAAAATTAAGCTTCCTGCGAATTTAATAAGGAAAAATCAGGTTAACGAAATCACAATCAAAACAGGCAGAAACCTTATGCAAACTGCCTATATTGATTATGATGACATTGAATTTATGAATTTAATTATCGAAAACTAGCCTATAATACTTATTAAACTATCCAAGATAATTAACATGGGTCATTTCTGCATCCTTGAAACCAGGCATTTCCTTAAGGGCATTATATTCAGGAAGAACTTTTTTCTGACCGATTTCGCTAGCTGAAGCGTTAGATAACATTTCATTGACATTTTCAGCATTAAAACCATTTTTAGAAAGAAGTTCACCAACTCTGCGATAAGCTTGATCTAAAACACCCTCAGCCTTTTTACAGCTTTCATCTAACTTTTGTACAAATTGCATATGTTTAGCAAGTGTTTTTGCAATAACATTATCCGGTTGTGATAATAACTCATCTGTACCTTCAGAAGTTAAAACTGCTTCTCTTGTTGTAAAATCATCAATACAATCAATTTTTCTATTCTTTCTCGGTAACCTATCAACATAAATTTCTAATAAGGAAGTATCATCAAAAACCCTGCTCTCATAATTAATTCCTTTAGTTTCTTCCTTAAACATTTTTGCGATATTCTTCCAACGAGCCTTATTAGTAGTTATTCCACTAATATCTAATTTTCCTCTAAAATTTACATTACAATCCATAATTTTTACTCCTTTTTAGCTGACAAGTTAAAAACTTCTAAAAAATAAATTTGCTAGTTTATTCTATCATTAATTAAGTTTATTCAAATACTCCATAATTTTTTTTAGTGCATTTGACCTATGTGAAATCTTATTTTTCTCTTCCTCAGATAATTCTGCCATTGTTGTATTAGTTCCCTTAATCAAGAAAATAGGATCATATCCAAACCCGTTTTCTCCTCTCGGAGCTTCAGATATAGAACCGTCACACACGCCTCTGCAGGCAAGCTCAACTTCGCCTTGAGGGTTAATAAGAGTCATCGCACATACAAATTGAGCTTCTCTGTTTTCAACCCCCTTCATTTCATTCAAAACTCTATCAATCCGCTTAGCCGGAGTTTCTGCGTACCTTGCTGAATGTATCCCCGGTCTTCCTTCAAGAGCCTTTATACATAAGCCTGAATCGTCCGCCAAAGTCCAGGTTTTACTAGCCTTCCAAGCCTCTTTCGCTTTTATTAAAGAATTCTCTTCAAAAGTTACACCATCTTCTACAGGATCAAAAACTCCTGATGGAAGAATAAATTCAATCCCAGTACCAGAAATCATATCATTAATTTCCTGCACTTTATGTTTATTAGACGTTGCTAAAACTATTTTCATACCTTACCTCGCTCTTCACCTGTCTTAAATTTGCTCCCTCATTATGGGGCTGAGAACTTGTCAGAGAAGCAATTGAGGAACACCAGTAGCCAGTATTCGAACCTGTAAAAGAAACAAAAGTGTTCCGACCAAATATCTACGTGCGTAGCACCCCTCCCTAGCCCTCCCCTTGCAAGGGAGGGAATAAAATTATTGTCTTTTGTAATAATAATTAAGCTCTTTTTCAGTATCTAAAACATTTCCACCATCTCTGAATAATTTAATCTTAAATCCCATCTTGGAAAGACGATATTTTAGACTTACTAACAAAACCTCAAGTCCATATTTGCAGGAGCGAACAAAATTAATTGATGAAGCTTCCGCAAAGTATTTTGTAGGACAAGAAATTTCTCCGATTTTATACCCTTTATAAAGAATTAAGGCTAACATCTCGTTATCAAAAATAAAGTCATCGCTACAATCTTCAAGCGGTAATTTCTCAAGGATTTCTCTTGTAAAACCTCTAAAGCCTGTATGATATTCGGATAATTTTTCTCCGATAACAAAGTTTTCGAACTCAGTTAAAAATCTATTGGAAACAAATTTATAAAATGGCATTCCGCCTTTCAGAGCAGAATTTCCGAGCATTCTTGACGCTATAACGGCGTCATATTCTTCAAATGCCATCATCGAAGCTATTGCAGGTATAAGTTTTGGAGTATACTGATAATCCGGATGAAGCATTATTACAATATCAGCACCAGCTTTTAACGCTGCACGATAGCACGATTTTTGATTGCCGCCATAACCCTTATTTTTTTCGTGCACAATGGTTGTTATATTTAGCCCTTTGGCTATCTCCTTTGTCTTATCATAAGAGAAATCGTCGACAAGGATTATCTCGTCGACGAAATTTTGATAAATCTCATTATAAGTTTTTTCTAATGTTTTTTCTGCATTATATGCCGGCATTATTACTACAACTTTTTTGTTGTTAATCATTACTACTTTTCACTTTCCAGTATATAGAATTTATCTATACTTATACCACCTAGTCTTTTAACTCAATCTTCCTGTTATAGTACGTGCCTTTGCAGACTTACTCTTCTAGCTTTCTACAGCCTCAGCTACTTCTTCAGAATCATCAGATTCAGCAACTTCCGCATTTCTGATAGAAGACTTGTCAGATGATAAAGCTTTATCTTTAAATTTCTTTACCTGTCTTGACAATTTGTCTGCTAACAAATCGATGCTTGCATACATAGATTCAGCAGCTTCCTCACAATGAACAACACCGGTATTCATTTTGCAAGATACCTCTGCAACGTGTTTACCTGTTGCTGCCGGATTTTTGATTACAGATAGAATTACATCAATTCCGGTAATCTGATCGTAATGATTAGCTACCTTACCGATTTTTTCCTTTACATAAGCCTTAATAGCATCTGTAATCTCAATGTTCTTACCATTTACGTGTATATGCATTTACACCTCCTCATGTACTACCTTTCCATTGTACAACATTATTCAACTTTTTTAAAGGGGGGGGGGGGGAAATTTATTTTTTGGGGGAAGCACAACTAAAAACTTGATGTGACAGAAAGGAGAGAAAACAAACAAAAAAGGTGCAATTTAGTAATTACACCTTCTTTGTTTACATCAATTAATTTAGTATCTATTTTCTAACTATTCTAATAGCGCTATCAGGACAAGTCATTTCACACTGTCCGCAAGCTATACAAATTTCTGGATCCGGTGCAACAGCTGGAGTTTGGTACAAACCAACTTCTTTAGACCATTGCAAACATTTTTTTCCGGCTTTGTTCATAGGGCATTTAGCAATACAAAGTCCGCAGCCTTTACACAAATCTGTGTAAACATAATAATCGGCTTTGCCCTTGCCAACACCTTCTATTTTGTAGCCATTATATTGTTTTTCTGTCATTTATTTATCCTTCTTTCAATAAGTTTTATGCTTCTACTTTTGTATTGATAAGTCCCATACCCATTTCAAGAGCTTTGTAATTCAAATCTCTTAATTCAGGTTTAGCATCAAATTTCTTACCTAAAGCCATTTCCATAGCATTTTTAATATCGCTCAATTCAAGAACTTTTGTTGCTTCAAGGAGTACACCCAATACAATTATATTGAAAACTCTTGCGCTAAGTTGTTCATTAGCAATTCTATTTGCATCAACACCGATAATTTCTTTACATTTTACTTCAGGTTTCTTGGTGCAAACAGAAGTATCATAAACAACAGTTGAATTTTCATCGACATAAGCTGTACATCTGTCAATTGCTCTATCAGAAAGCATAATTATAATATCGCCCTTAGCAAATCTAGGTTCGCCGATTTTTTCATCTGCAATTTGGCAAAAAGCAACAGAAACACCACCTCTTTGTTCCACACCGAAATTTGGTATATAAAGAATCTGTTTTCCGGCTTCATAACCGGCTTCTACAAGGATCTTTGCAATTGATTGAACGCCCTGTCCGCCTTCACCTGCTAAAACTATTTTTGTTCTTGACATACTATACTCCTTCCGGTATCAAAAACTCTTTAACTTCAAAAAATTCTTCCATTTGAGCAAGTCTTCCAAAAGTATCAACGTTGTTTGTTCTCCAATTAAGAGGACAAATTGAAAGAACTTCTACAAATGAAAAACCACTGTTTTGAACGTTCTTTAAACCTTTTACAAAAGTTTGTTTCAGCTTCATCATATTAGAAACAGAAGAACGTGCTACAAAGGATTTTTGAGGGTCAGCAATTGCCGCAACCATTTCAGCTGCTTTAGCAGGTTTACCAGTAACATCACAATCTCTTCCGTAAGGAGTAGTTTCAGTTTTCTGTCCCGGCATAGTTGTAGGTGACATTTGACCGCCAGTCATACCATAGTTAGTATTATTAACTACAACAATCATCATTCTTTCGCCTCTAACAGTTGCGTTTACAAGGTGTTGTGCACCAATTGCAAGTCCGCCTCCGTCGCCCATATATGCAATTCCAATTGCTTCAGGATTTGCCCTTGTAAAACCGTATATTACAGGAGTTGTTCTCCCGTGGTGAGTTTGAACAGTATCCAAATCCATATAATTCCATGCCAATAAAGAACATCCTATATCGCATCCAAAAACTGTTTTTTGTTTAATACCAAGTTCATCAATCGCTTTTGCTAAAGCTTTCAATGTTATACCATGCCCGCAACCCGGACAAAATTTGCTTGCTCCGACCTCTGCATTTTGTGCATCAGGTAAATTAGGAGGAAGAGTTAATATTTCTGCCATTGTTATATTCTCCTTTATTAAACTGCTACCGCCATTGACTCAACTTTATTAACAATATCATCACCTGTTACACCAACACCCATTTTGAATAGTGTTGAATACGGTGTGTTCAGTCCATAAAGTTTTTCAAGAACCATTTGAGCTAACTGTCCGTCTGCAGATTCCGTAAACAATATTTGTTTAGCCTTGCTTACTGCTGCTCTTAGAGGCTTAACCGCAAGCGGTCTTATTGTTATTGGTCTGAATAATCCTGCTTTTATTCCTTTTTCTCTCAATTCATCAATAGCAGTTTTTGCAGAACGAGCTACAATACCGTGAGCAATTACAAGAATTTCTGCATCTTCAGCCTTGTATTCTTCATATTCTGCAATTTCTTCAGCTATTTTTTCATAATCAGCTTTATATCCTTCAAGAACTTCCATAAGCTCTTCTTCCATGTTGTAAGTATTTCTAAGATGAACAGATTTTCTGTCTTTGCCTATTTCACCTTCACCCAAAAGAGCTTTTGTAGTCGGTACCATTTTGATACCACGAGAAGCCGGATCATAAAGCATTACAGGCTCTCTCATTTTTCCCTGATAACCGTCTGCAAGAACGTAAGTCGGGAATCTATATTTCCAAGCAGTATTGAATGCTTTAATCATGTAGTCATACAAATCCTGATGTCCTGCTGTAGAATAAACTATTCTAAGTCCTTCACCATTTCCGCCAAAACAGGTTAATCTTGTTTCCTGTTGTGCATAAATTACTGTAGCTGTGGAAGGTCCGCCTCTTTGCATAACCGCACAGACAAAAGGTATTCTCATCATTTCTGCCATTGACTGCGCATCTTGCATAATTACGTTTCCAGGACCAGCTGTTGCAGTAAATGCCCTTTTTCCAGCTAAAATTCCGCCAATTGTCGAAAATCCTGCAGAAATTTCATCTTCTGTTTGCAAAAATCCCGCACCGGTTTTTGGAAGTAATTTACACCAAGTATGCATAATTTCATTCTGAGGTGTAATCGGATAGCCATACATAAATTCTGCTTCTGCAGAATTTGCCGCATAAGCCAGTACTTCATTTCCGGTTAAAAACATTTTTGTGTCTTCTTTAATAAGTTTATTTACCATAACAATAACCTTCCATATAAATCTACAGTTACATTCTACTACAATTTCTACTTAAAGAAAAGAATTGTCAAAAAAAACTATAAAGTTTAAATTCAAATATATAATCAATATATTTTTGATAAAATACTGGTTATACTTGCATTTCAAGCAATATGTCATTAAAAACACTTTGCCAATCATTAATTTTATGTTGGCGAAAAAGTTTAACACTGTCATACCAATCACACTTGCTTAAATCACTATGCCATCTCCAGTTAACCTCATAAGGAAGCGTTACCCAACAAGGTATTCCCATTGCCCCTGCTAAATGTACAAGAGAAGTGTCATTGCAGATTACCAAATCCAAATTACTCAAAGCAGCTGCTGTTTGACCAAAATCTACAAGGTCTTTACCTATATCTATTATTCCATCCAAATCCTTTACATCTTCTGAGCCCTCAAAGGTTTGGAATGAATAGTATTGGGTATTTTCTACTTCCATCAAAGGTTTAAAATACTTAACAGGAATTACTCTATCCTGATCATAATAAGTATTCCCCTGCCATTTTATACCGACTTTTATTTTATCATTATCAAAATATTTCTTTTTATATTCTTCCGCTAACTGTTTATTTGGTCTTATATATCCTTCTGAATAAGGAAATACCTTTTCTCCCTTTAGTCCTAAAAGGTAAGGAAGGCTAAGTAACGGAGCGTGAACATCAAAATCCATATCTTTTTCCGGTATAAATTTCTCAATCACTTCATCTATTCCTAGCGGATTATCTTTTAATAACGGCACCAGAGGTTTTTGAGGCAAAAATATAATTTTCTTACATTTTTCTGCAAGCAATGGAATATATCTCAAAAACATTATTACATCGCCAAAACCTGCTTCATAGTATACATAAATGGTCTTGTCCTTTATATTTTCACCCTTCCACATATTCTCTTTTGTGACTTTATTCGGATAGGTTTTATTTCTTAATGCGTAGGCTGTTTCTCTACAAAGTCTTGTTTCAAATAATTTAAGACCTTTTTCATAATTTTTATCTCGCATATACGCAAGGCTTAGAAAATAATCTATATCGATGTCATTTGGACGAATTTTTTTGCAAATTTTTAAAGCTGAAATAGCATTCTTTACTTCACCCTCTATACTGTACAAGTGGGATAGATTAAACCAAGCATCGTAAGAGCCAGGGTTAACTTTTAATGCTTTATCATAAAATTTTATCGCGGTCTTTATATTTTTAACTTTAGTATTTGCAAGAGCAACATTAAACAGAAGTGAAAAATTTTCTGGAAATAACTTTAATATTTCATCCTGACGTTTAACTATTTGTTTAAAAAGTCCTGCTCTTACATAAGCTTGAAAAAGTGTTTCATAAAAATAAGATTCCGGCTTACGCTCTATAGCTTTTTCTATCCAATTAATTGCAGAGATGACATCATTTTGTTGTAACTTTAACACTCCAAGCAAATTATATATTTCGGCATTTTCGCTATCTTGTCCCAAAGCCTCTTGATAGGCATTTTCGGCTTCTTCAAGCTTGCCCGCTTCGTGAAGCGAAAAACCTATATTGATTAATTTATTAACATCTGTTATCATCTTTTCTCTCTTCTATGTGGACAAAATATATTAAAGTCTCTAATATTTTTATTGTAACTGTTTCATTTATTTATTTCAAGTTATAACTTTTAGATGCTCTATATTAAGAAATGTAAAAATTCTCGGGTTTTTAACAATTTTTATCTAAAAAATTTCTTTATTTATATGTAACTAGTATAGGGATTTAAATTATGTCAATTAGGGTGGAAGATATTTATAAAAAATTTCCATTTTTTAAAACTGAAGATATGAATAAACTAATGAACGGCAGAAAAAACTATAACGGTAAAGACATCGTTCCTTTAACCAATATTGCTTCATATCAAGGCAACTACTCAAAAGATTTGTCCCTTTTTACCGCACAAAAGGAAGGCAGTAATTTCATAGAAAAGTGTCCGCCCAAAAAGCAAATCGGAATTGTTAATAAAATCGGTGCGGATAAATTTAATAATAGTTTTAATACACAACCTTTCAATAAAAATGAAAGTATTTTTGACATATCTAAACAAAGGAAAGATATCTAGAATTATTTTCTGCTATCTTCAAACGTATTTTTAGCGTGATATGAACTTCTTACAAGCGGTCCTATCTGGTAGTTCGTAAACCCTACTTTTCTTGCAAGTTTTTTTAAATCTTCGTATTCTTCTAGAGTATAGTATTTAGAAACTTCCAAATGTTTTTTTGAAGGTTGAATATACTGCCCTATTGTTATAATGTCCACTCCTGATTTTTTTAAATCAATCAGAGTTTCTTCAATTTCTTCAAAACTTTCTCCCAAACCAATCATCAAACCTGATTTTGTTATTATGGAGGAATTATCTTTTACGTATTTTAAAACTTCAAGTGAGCATTCATAATTTCCCTGTGGGCGAGCGGTTTTAAAAATGGATTTTACAGTTTCAATATTGTGATTAAAAACATCTGGATTACTTTTGATAATTATATCTAAAGCATTTGTGTCACCTTTAAAGTCAGGAGTCAGAATTTCAATTTTGGCGTCAGAAATTTTTCTAATCTCTTTAATACAGTTTTTGAAATGTTCAGCGCCGCCATCCGGTAGATCATCACGAGTTACGGAAGTTATTACTGCGTATTTTAAGCCCAATTCTTTAACCGCTTCTGCGATATGTTTAGGCTCATCTAAATCTAAAGGTTCCGGACGAGCGGGGGAAATGTTACAATATCTGCAATTTCTTGTGCAAACGTTTCCCATTATCAAAAAAGTCGCAGTGTTATGGGAGTAACATTCACTTTTGTTAGGGCATCTTGCGCCTTCGCAAACCGTATTTAAGCATTTGGTTTTTAAAATCCGTCTTACGGCTTTGGTGGTTTCTGTATCTATTATCGGACGTTTTACGTATTCCGGAAGTCGTGGCATTTTTATTCTCCTAATTTATTACAACAATTTCAGGAACAGAACAAAATCTTACCGGCAAAATGCTTGTTCCTATACCCTTTGTTATAATCATTGTGTTTTGTGTTTCTTTTATAACTCTATTAGCGAATTTAGAACCGAATTTTGACGGCACAATCGGTGCGCCAAACGGAGGAAAACTCACTTGTCCGCCGTGCGTATGCCCCGCAAGAATTAAGTCAAAAGAATCTTTTACATCATAATAAATGTCTGGACTGTGGGTTATGAGTATTCTTTTCCCGTCGGTATTTTCCAGCGCTTTTTCAATATCAGGTTTTCCTGTTTGCAAATCGTCTAAACCGCAAATATAAATATCATTAAATTTAGTGTTGGAGTTCGAAAGCACTTTAAATCCGCTATCTTTTAATACATTTGTAACTCTTTTTTTATCATACCAGCCATCGTGGTTTCCAAGAACTGTTATAAGCGGAGCTTTAAGATTTTTTAAAATTTCTGCTTGTTTTTCTATCGGTAAAGTTCGTTTCCCGTCATGCCCTTTTATAAAATCTCCGCCTGATAGGATTAAATCGGGGTTTTGTTTATTAATAAGCTTTACAACTCGTTTTAATCTGCTTTTTTGAAATTTTGAAATGTGAAAATCGCTTACAAAAACAATCTTTATTCCATTTAATGCTTCAACCTTGTAATGCTTTACAACAAGCAGGTTTGGTTCTATTAGAAATGACCAGATAAAAAGAAGTAAGATAATTATTAATATTGTCTTAAGCATAAAATTATTTTATCAAATTCGTGATAAAATTTAAACATAAATGGAAGTTATTTTTATTAAGAAAGGGGCGTAAAAATGATTAATGAGAAGTTAGAAGAAGCATTTAACGACCAGATTAACAAAGAACTTTATTCTGAGTATCTTTACTATGCTATGAAAGTTTATTTTCAAGAACTTAATCTGCAAGGTTTTGTAAATTGGTTTGATGTACAAGTTCAAGAAGAAAGAGCTCACGCTGTCGGGATGATAGATTATTTGAACGAAAGAGGAGGAAAGGTTGATTTGAGAGCAATCGAAAAACCTGTTGTCGAAGGTTCTACTCCTTTAGAAGTTTTTGAACACGTTTTAAGACACGAAGAATATGTTACATCAAGAATTAATCATCTTGCAGATGTGGCAGAAGAAGTTCGAGATAGAGCTGCTTTAAATCTTTTAGACTGGTATATCAAAGAACAGGTTGAAGAAGAAGCAACTGTTGGCAGTGTTCTTGCTACTTTAAGATTAATTGGTGAGGATAAAAAAGCTTTATTGTTACTTGATAAAGATCTCGCAACAAGAACTTTTGTAGCACCTGTTATTGGTTAATCGGATAACCAACTTGCTCTAATACAGCTTTTACAGCTTCAGGTGCAAGACCTACAATATTCTCAAAACTTCCTTCGTATTTGTCTATAAAATTCGGAGGAAGTTCTTGTATACCGTAACTTCCGGCCTTATCAAGAGGATTATATGTATCTATGTAGTAATGTATCATATAATCTGTAAGTTCATTAAAACGAACATAACTTGTTGTAGACAATAGTGCTGCGCGATTTGTTTTGGTGTTAATTGCGCAAGTCGATGTTACAACGGAATGCGTTGCTCCGGAAAGCTCCTTTAGCATTTCAAAAGCTTCTTCTTTGGAGTGTGGTTTTCCTAGAATTTTGTTATGCAGAACAACAACTGTGTCTGCAGCTAGAACGACTGAATCTTTATCAACACGTCTTACAACATCAAGACATTTTTGGGTAGCTAAATCTTCAATTTTTTCATAGCTAAATACATCATCAGGTAACTTTTCGTCATAATTTGATGGGATTACTTCAAATTTTAGTCCCAAATCTGTTAAAATTCTTTTCCTTCTTGGTGAATTAGATGCGAGAATGAGTTTCATATTTAAAAAACTCCATTTAAAGGCTCTAAAAATATTTTATGCTTATGGCTTACCGGAATTTTTTTTGAATTAAAAACTTTTTCTACTGTTTTTTTTGCATTTTCTATCACACTTGCACCTTTTTCTGTAAATCCAGAAAATCCTATAAATACCTTTTCTACAGCTTCTTTTTCCCCAAAATTTCTGCAAGCATAACTTACAACTTCACTTGCTTGCTCGTAAATACTTTTCCAACTTTTGAAAAAAGGTTTTTTATATTTTGTAATTTCTCCTGTAGCATTGTTAATACTTAACTTTACTTTACCCATCTCTAAATCAGATTCACCGATAAAATAATCTTTTGCCTTATCTACCAAACATCTTCCGTCATAAAAACGAGAATCTTTTGAATCAATTTTTAAGCCACTTAATACATTTGAAGAAAAACTCCATTCAGTTTTTTGGCAAACTGTTTCCGAATTCATACTATTTAGAAGTTTTTTTACTTGTTTATGTGTATCTTGTGGTAAAAATCTTTGTTTAGCTTCAAATGATTGGTTTTGTACTTTATGTATTTGCATCTTTACCCCTTAGTATCCGTTCTCGATAAATTCCCTGTTTCTGAACTTTGCACCTAAACTTTTAGCAATGTTTTCACATTCTTCAGCATCAATGTAGTGAACTTTATCGAAACCTGTAACTATTGAAGCTGAAACCTCCATTCCTTCATTAATGCATGCTTTTATAAATTTTTGAACTTCCTCATAAGCATTCTTAATTTTTGGTTTACAAATTTTATCATAATCTTCTTCATTTGCAGCATTCAAGCTGACTGATACAGAATCTATTAAGCCTTTAAATTCTTTAGCAACATTTGTTTTATAAATTGCATTTGCATGGCCGTTTGTGTTTACTCTAATTTTTATTGAAGGATAATTTTTTCTTAAATATTTGCAAAACTCTTTCATCATTTCGCGTCTTAAAAACGGTTCACCATATCCGCAAAAAACTACATTTTTAGGTTTAGGATTATATTTTTCAAATTGGTCTATAATATCTTCTAAAGTGAAATTATCATCATGCCACATTTCTGCTCCGCACACATCATCTTTTTGGTTTCTAAGACAAAATATACAGGAGTTTGTGCAAGAATTTGTAAGGTTCACATAAACCGTTTCAGGATGTTCACTTTTATCTATCGTATAAACCAATGTATACATTCGCACTACCTCCAATAAGACTTATTATAGTACAAAAATAAATTGGTTCTTATTTTTCATATAATAACAACAATCCCTCTGCTTTTACACAGAGGGGTATGTATATTTAACCTGACGTAAATATAACGTTTTTATTATTAAACAGAGTTTAATAAATATATAACTAAGTCAAGTAGTACTAATCCAGAAGTGCTTCGAGAATTGCAGCGTTTTTACCAGCCATTGTGTTAGCTTTAACTCTGCTTTTGTACATGTAACTTCTTAAAGCTTCTCTGATTAATTCTGAACGTGTTCTGTTTTCGCCTTCTGCTACTTTGTCAATTCTGTCTAAAAAGTCTTCAGGCATTGAAATTAGTACTCTTGCCATATATTTCTCCTTTACTATATACTGATTTTTGATATCCGTTATATATATATAAAGTTCAGAGAAAATATAAAATTGCTTTTTTGTAACATAAATGTTAAGTAATGTAACAAATATCCCCGTCAATAAGTATTGACAGGGATATTAGCTTTTTAAGTATTAAATTTCTTAGTAAAGAATTGTTAATACTTCATCTGGATTTAAGCTTGAATCATTAGTTGTATTTGGAACGAAGATATATTTAGCTTCGTCAACAAATTCATAGCAAATGCCAAATACGCCGCTACCAGTAGCTTTTATTATATTGAAAACTCCTTTACCTATAGTAATAAAGCTGCTTCCAACACTTTTTAAACCTTTAAGCGGGTGAAGTGAAGCTGTATCGCAGAAGGCATCAGACCAGTTATCGCCAAATTCTTCAACGCTATTGCTAATAACTTCAGCATCTGTAGAAACAGTTCTTCCTGCAACACCTGCAGCTCTTCCAACGATTGAGAAAGGAGCAGCGAAAACTCTTGAAACTACATTAGGATTTTTAGCAACATCTACTGAAGCTGATGACATCATTTTAGGGAATTCTGCGCAATTGTCACCGTTTGTAATTGTCTTAAATTCGATAGCTATATAACCAGGATTTTTAACTTCAGGTCTTGATACAGATGATACAACGCCTTTTACGGTAGAACCTGCAGGATAGCAAACTCCGCCGATTGTTACATCTTCAACAGTTTTTGCCGTGAATGTATCGCCTACATTTGAAGTTCTTGCGCTTATTCTTTCTGACAATTTAATTTTCATTTGAATTGGTTCATACTTAGTTGCGCAATTTACTGCACCGTTAGAAGTATCAATTTTAAAACCTGCCTTCATTGCATTAAGCATGTATGCAACTTGTTCTTTTGAAAGATATTCGTCATTAATAACTTTATCTTTGTCTGCAAGTTTATTTAAGATGCCTGAAGCGATAACTTCATTTGTTGCAGCATAAGCCCAAGTAGGAACATACTTAACAGTTTGTCCCTCAAAAGTTGGTGTTGCATTCTTATCAGCAGATACATCCATCATTTTAGCAAAAGTTGCAAAAACTTCTGCTTTAGTGATTGGTTGATCAGGTTTGAATGTTGCATCAGGATAGCCGATCATTACATCAGCACTTAAAGCTCTGTCAATCTGATCCTTTGCCCAATAATCAGATGCTACATCGGTGTAGTTGTTAGCCTTAACATCCGACAAATTTAAACCATCAGCAAGTATGAAGGCAAGTTCTGAACGCAGTACAGGCATTTTTGGATTAAATAATCCTGCTCTTTTTGCATCCATTTTGCTTTTCATTTTTTCAAGCATTTCTTTTGTACAACGAGCGATGACTACATTTTGTTTGCTTTCCATTGTCTTTGCGGTGCAAGGCTTGTAAACTTTTCCGCCAATAATTACATTACTATCAGTATTTACAAGTGTTTGAGCTTGCGTACCAAATAATGTAGGATGAGCGTAGGCCTGTACATCTGCAGGTTCGCCTGCCATAGCTAAACCTGTGGTCACACACACAGCACCAAGGGCTGCTAATAATTCTTTTGATAGTCTCATACTTCTCCTTTCTTTTTCTACAAAATTTTACCTGAAAGTAAAACGTAAGTATTTAAACCATACGATGTATTTATTTTCTATTAGATAAAAGATACGCCTGAGGATAACAAAAATCTTCTCTAAATCCAATTCTACGGTACATTTTTAACGCTTTATAATTGTTCGTCTCTGTCGTAACATTTATTTCACTAAAAGCTCTCTTGCCTATTTTAGTCCAATCAACAATCGTTTTTATTGAACGATTAAGCAAATGTTCTGAAAAACCTTGACCTCTATGTTCTTTTTCAATACCTACAAGCGGTAAATTTGCAATACTTCCACCTGTTACGTTTACAAATGCAAAGCCTACAGGAGATCCTTTAAATAAAAGAACTGATGTCGCTTCTGGTAAAAATTCTCCATATACATTTTCTACAATTTTGTTAATTATATCCCGAGTACCTTCTATGGTTCTAAAACGAGTATCATAAATTGCATCCTGAGTATCTTCAAATGAACTGTGAATAACCCTTATAGCATCTTCTCTATATGAATCATCATAACTTACAATTTTGTAATCCTCTGGTTTTACGGAAAGTTTCATGTTTTCAAGTATTCTCTCCGAAGAAGCATTTCCCATCATAAACCTTAAAATTGCTAGTCCTATATACTTAAAACCAAATTTCGCAATATCTGCCGTAAATGCAGATTGATGACCTAGCATAGGATAGGAAACAACCTTAGTTTGTCTCTCAGTTTCTGTTAATTCCAAAAATTTTTCTATCAAGAGTTTGATTTTTGTTGTCTCATCTTCCATTCCCAAACAGTGAATTAAGTTTAATTCCACAGCTTCTGATATTGATGTTGTGTAAACAAGGAAAGCCGTCGGAATCTCATTTTCTTTAAGTACGATACATTGCATATATTTTTTTTCAACTGCATCTATAAATTCTTCATAAGGGAGTGGTTCAAGCTCAAATTTATAATCACTTACTGCCTTTGCTCTAAAATCATTATAAACACCTGCAAAAATTTTAGATATGTTACCGTTTAATAATTCTACTTCGTAAGTCGTTTCACTCATAAATTATCCTTTTTACATTAGATGATGCATTTTTTCGCGTTTTGTATTTATGTAACGCTCATTATATTTGTTAACTTCTGATTTTAAATTAATATTTTCGTGTATTGTGAGTCCATAGCCTTTTAATCCTACAATTTTTTTCGGATTATTTGTTATCAGATTAAAGTTGTTAAACCCTAAATCAAGAATTATTTGTGCTCCGACTCCATAATTTCTTAAATCAGGAGCAAAACCTAGAGATACATTTGCCTCCACTGTATCTTGGCCTTGTTCTTGAAGTTTGTATGTTTTGAGTTTATTAACTAATCCAATTCCACGCCCTTCGTGATCTCTAATATAGATTAAAGCACCTTTTCCGTATTCATTAATCATTTTTAGAGCAGTATGTAATTGCCAATTACAATCGCATTTAAGGCTGTGGAAAATATCGCCTGTTAAACACTCACTATGAACGCGAATTAGAGGAATTTTATCCGAACCATCATCCTTGACAAGTGCTACATGCTCACAACCTGTAATGGTATCAGTATAACCGACAATGTTAAAATCTCCGAATTGAGTTGGAAGAAAAACTTCCACTTCACGTTTTACAAAACGTTCACTCTTTATTCTGTATGCAATTAAATCGGAAACGGTTATGAATTTTAAATTATTCTTTTCTGCAAATTTATGTAAATCATCTCTGCGAGCCATCTCACCATTGTCTTTCATAATTTCGCACATAATTCCGGCTTCTCTATGTCCGCAAAGGCTTGCCAAATCTACAACAGCTTCAGTATGTCCGCATCTTTTGAGAACTCCGCCCTTTCTTGCAACACAAGGGAACAAGTGTCCCGGTTTGCGTAAATCTGATGGTTGAGCATCGGGAGCTATTGCAACTTCTATTGTTTTTGCTCTGTCAAATGCAGAAACTCCTGTTGTTACACCATATTTAGGATGTGCGTCAATACTCAAAGAAAACGCTGTTTGCATGCTTTCCGTATTTTTTTCTACCATTTGAGGTAAGTCAAGCTGATTAGCTATTTCTTGAGAAATTGCCAAACAAACAATTCCTCTACATTCTTTAGTAATAAAGTTCACAAGTTCAGGTGTGACAAATTGGGCAGAACAAATCAAATCACCTTCATTTTCTCTATCCTCATCATCGGCTACTATAATAGGTTTACCGATTTTGAAATCCTCTAATGCTTCTTCTATTGTGTTGAATTGATTTGTCATAATTAGCAAAATCCGTTTTCTTCAAGAAAATCCATGTTTATACCTGATTTATTATCACTCGTTGATAAAAATTTTTCAATATATTTAGCCACAATATCGACCTCAATGTTTACGTAATCCCCTGTTTTTAAATTAGAAAAATTAGTATTCTCATAAGTATGAGGAATTAATACAATTTTAATTCTTTCACCCTCTACATTTGCTACCGTTAGACTGATGCCATTTATCGTAATGGAACCTTTTCTGATTACATAACGACTTTCAGAAGGATTAAGTTCAATTTCTAAATCATAAAAGTCATTGTTCTTTAAAATGGTTATTATTCTAGCTGTTCCATCAATGTGCCCTGAAACAATATGTCCTCCGAATCTCCCGTTTGCAGGCATAGCACGTTCTAGGTTTACTGAATCTCCGGTTTTTAAATACTTAAGCGCTGTTACATTAAATGTTTCAGGTGAAATATCAGCTTTAAAAAAACTTTTACCAATTTCAGTTACAGTAAGACAAACTCCGTTAACAGCAATACTATCACCAATTTTGCATTTATCTAAAATCTTTAAACATTCAATAATGACAAAGTTGTTTCTGATAGTTTGGATTTTGCCTTTTTCTTCCGTAATTCCAGTAAACATGGACTTATTATAACACGCTTATATGTAAAAGTACACATTCTCTTTGCATTCCAAAATCAATATATATAAAAGAAGAGTAGCTTTAAATAAGCTACTCTTCTTTTATAATACTGTATGAATCTAGGCTCTCTTACTGCCTGAAATTGCTATTTGATGTCTTCCTTTTGCACGACGTCTGTTCAATACTTCCTGACCACCAGGAGTCGCCATTCTTGCTCTAAAACCACTTACGTGCTGTCTTTTAATCTTTGTTCCTTCTAGTGTACGTCTCATTGTTCTATTCCCTTTTCAGCTAATTTCTATTATGATGTAATCATGTTATATAAAACATGATTATTAGTCAAATAAAAGGTTAAGTAATATGAAGTATAATGTAACTTTTGTTATCCCTCGATGATTTGTGGAAGTTCTACCTTTGGTGCACCTATAGTCCTAACCAACTCTAGTACCGCAGCCTTCATTTGACACTTCTGAGCTGTCGCACTAAAAAAGTCACTGTAAAAACAACCGTCACAAACACAACCACGTTTATAACATTCTAATGCTGTTGGTGTCCATCTTTTTACAGCAATAGCTCTCCCCATATCACGACTCTTGAACACTTATTCCTCCCAACATTATTATTTTGTCTAATTTCTCCGATTTAAGGATATATAAAAATTTCCTTAACTATTTCTATTATATTGATTAAGACGCCTTTTACAACCCATTTATAGCTAATTGTAAAGATTTCTTAAACAATCTATAAACTACCTTATCTATTGACTATTCTGCTTCTCAGACATGCATAATTTACGCCAAAGCATGCTTTTAGACTTTTAAATCATGAAAAGCCATGCTATGACCATGTTTGCATGACTTTTCTTTTTGATTAAGTTTTGTAACGATGTTGGCATGGAATATTTTACGCTTTGTTACTTACTCCCCTTTTTACTTTTCCATACTGTTGTATCTTTGATTCATACAGGTGATTATAATAATTTTTTGCATCCTTTGAACTAAATAGCGGATTGTTTGATTTTTCTTTGTTTATTCTATCTTCTGCTTTTCTTATTATTGCAATAATATCTTTTACTTCAAACATTCGTGTGTTATCTACATTACGTTTTTTTAGTAAATAGTTTATATATTTCTTATTGTTTCCGTTAATAAGAAGATACAAATCCAGAGCATCTTTATTAGAAGAATTTATATGATATTTTCCTACGGCTCTATCTGCTTTTCTTGTTTCTGCTATTGAAGCAAATATTTCAGGTAACATATCCAATTTCATTTTTGTTGCATTTGCTTTATATGCATCTTTTTGTGTTGATAAAGTTTTTGAACCTAATTTCTTCTGAATATATAAATATACATCTTGCTTTGTTAAATTTTTCCTACTAAAAACTTTTTCTAATTCCTTACTCCTACTACTATACTGTTCTTCTGTTAAAGGAATCGGAATCATATCATCTATTATTCCTGCATAATTCACCGATAATCCAAGTTGTTCAGATATTTCGGACACTTTTTCTCTTGTTTCTGGAGTTGAAATTTCTTTACTAAATAAGTCATCATATAAAAACTGATTTTCTGCATGATTTGCTCTTGTTGGACTCGAAACAACATATGATTCAGCTAGATTTCTATAATCTCTTGGTCTTTGTAAAATAGTTTCTATAGATTGAACACGTTCTTTTGCCTCTGCATTCTTTTTCAAGGTTTTATCCAACTTCTTATCTTCACTAGAAACTACATTCGCAATCTCCTGCAAATCTTTTATATTGTCATTATTTTGCTTATTACTATCTATTTGACTTGCATCAGATGACGCTACTTCATTAATTTTTTCTTCTTTTGTAACAATAGCACGTGTATCTTTCAAAGATTCCATATCTTTATATTTTTTGTATCTTAAAATATTTACTTTATTTCTCACTTTTTTTATAAAATCGTGAAGTTTAGTTCTTGGCTTTACAAAACCATATTGCTCAGAAATTTTTCTGCTTTCTTTTGACTCTTCAGTTTCAAAAAATGGATTTTCTAGCTCATTTTTTAATGCATTAAGTCTTTCTTCTCCGTGCATTCTAAATATTATCCTTTTTGCATTTTCTTTAAAAATGTATAATTTGCTCGAAGGTATTTCTGAAAAAATTTTATTAATACTATTTATGGAAATTACATTATGTGCATGTTTTTGAACAAAATATTCTATAAACTTCCTTGCATGCTCATCCTTATCTATTTTTGAAAAGAATTTGTCTAATTCTCTTAGCTGTTCTACTTGCTGTTCATATTCTCCTTCCGGTACTATAATCTTAGCAAATACATCTAATGCGGTATTGCGTAGTTTTATGTTTTTATCATTACAAGTCTTATAAATATTTAACAAAATTTTATCTGCACCACTCGACATCAACTCTTTGTTTATAAATATTCGAGATGAAACATGCTTTAGAAACTGTGCACCAGCTTTAGAATAATTTTCAACAAAATCTCCTGAATTAAAGTTTTTTGTTTCCGGTAAAATAAATTGTGAACGCAATTTTTCATTATTATACAACCTATCATACTTTTTACGGTCATAAGTACCTGATGCTAACATTTCATCCAGATTCTTAACAATATCTTTATTTGCACTATTTAATTTTAGATATGATGAATATTTAGGATAATTTCTAACATATTCTTTACTGTTTGGAGACTCTAAAAGTTCAGGTAACAAATCTGAATAAAAATTAGAATTCTTTTGTAATATTTCATTATTTATCTTTTGAGCAAAAATCAAACGTTTTGTTTTGTTAGCAGCACCCTTAAATATTCTACTTAAATTTTCAAGAGAACCTTGAAAATTTTCTACCAAATTATTATGTAACGCTTTAGGAAATTTTACTAATTTAAAAATTTCATTTACTAAGCTTGAATTTTCCCGTTCGCTAACCGCCCTATAATAGTTATGCCTATTATATCTTTCTGTTAAATTTTCTAAAAAACCCATTTTACTAACAGAAGCGTTTTTGGTTAATTTAAAAATTTCTGCCCTATCTTGCGAAAGTATACTTGAAACAATATCAGCGTAGTAATTTCTTTGAGCAACAGGTGCGCGCCTTATAGCTGAAAACCCACGAAACTCAAGATTACAACGTCTTAAATTATCATTTAAATTGTTAATTGAATTCATACACATTCCTTTTTTTGTTATAAAGTTACACAACACACTATATTGAATAAAACCTATAAAAATTTTTTTTGCTACTTTTTTGTAAAATATTTACATATTGTTTATGTAATTCAAACAAGCTTCTTCAGAAGTATAATTTAGAATAGTATAATATGAATTTTTTAGTATATCATTTTGGCAATTATAATTAATAATTTCCTTAATTATACCTTCTCTCCAATAAAATCCATTTTTTCTATCTTTAATAATTCCAGCCACACCATCATTTTCAGAACAAATCGTAATACATCCCGATGCCATTGCTTCCAAATAGACCATACCAAACGTTTCATTAACACTTGGAAGCGCAAAAATATCGGATTCTCTCATTTTTTCCAAAACTTTTTCATGTTCTAACCAGCCCATAAATATAGGTTTTTCGGACATACCCCTTAAATACTCAAATTCTTTACCGTCACCTATTATTGTTAATTCTACATCCAAATTTTCACATTCTTTTATAACTTTATCGACATTTTTTCGTTTGATTAAATTTGCACATACAAGAACCTTTATTTTGGTATCTCTATTCCATTCCTTTTTAACAATCGGACAGCTTATACCGGAATAACAAACAAAAGTTTTATCTTTATATTCAGGATACAACTTCAAAAACTTACTTTTGACAACTTCAGAGCGGCAAGCAATTTTCCTTGAATTTTTATAAGCTTTTTCAAGCTCCGTTTTAAAATAAATCGAGTACAAAGGATTAGTTAAAACCTCTAAATCAGAAACATGTACTCCCGCAACGAAATCTAATCCTAAACGATTAGCAAAAATTATTCCGCTTGGCATGTGGGCAATTATTTTATCAGGCTCAAATTCGGTTTTTATTTTCTTTTTAATATCACCTAAAAATGGCAGAAAATAATTAATATTTTCTACATTTCCATAAAATCCGCTTTTATAAAAAGGCTTTTTCCTAATAAAAGAATTTAAAAGAAAATTAGGTTTAATTACCCGAACTTCATGCCCTAAATTTTCCCAACCTTGAACGAAATTCTGAATAGTTTTAGGCGTAAATTTTTCATTTTCTCTAATCGGATACAAATCTGTGATAACAAGAATTTTCATTATATATCAGTATATTTATTCCTTTCAAAGCACAAAATATTTATTAAAGAAAAAATCATAACTACAACAAGTAACACAACCGCAAGTGCTGATGCGTAACCCAAATCAAGATTTTCAAAAGCTCTTTCATAAATATAGTAAACAATGGTTTTAGTAGAATTTAAAGGTCCGCCTTTTGTCATAACATAAATTTCCGCAAAAACTTTCATCGCAGAAATTGTACTTATTGTAGACACTAAAGCTATTGTAGGCATTATATGAGGAACAGTGACTGTAAGGTGTTTTGTTAAAAAATTTGCCCCGTCAATATCACATGCTTCATACAAATCCTGAGGAACACTCATTAAGGAAGCAAGATAAATCATCATATAATATCCAACCCCTTTCCAAATAGTTACCAAAGCGACTGAAAACAATGCCCAGTTGGTATCAACAAGCCAGCCTATCGGCTTAAGGTGAAATATTGACAAAATATAATTCAAAACTCCCTGACTTGCATAAAGCCATTTGAAAGCAATTGCTGCTACTACAATTGATACAATAACAGGAAGATATAAAAGAATTTTGTAAAGAGTTATTCCCCTTATTTTTTGATTTATTAATATTGCAAGAAACAGTGGAAATATTACAAGAAAAGGAACTGCAATTATCAAATACATAAAAGTATTAAACATGACCTTATAGAAAATCGGTTCTTTAAATAATTTTACGTAATTGTCTACCCCGCAAAAAGAAGGATTGTAGAGACTTGATGAATAATCAAAAAAACTTAATCCGAAAGTTTGAAAAAATGGTATAAAAAAGAACACGATTAATACAGCAAGTGCAGGAATTAAAAATAAATATGGTGTGTATTTTTTGTAATAATTCATAAGTTAATTATCTCATTTGGAATATTTGTGGTCAATATTATTTTTGTTTTTTTAAAAGCTAATTCTATTAAAACAATTGTAATAAGAGGATGTCACTATGAATAGGGTTTGTCAATATGGTTTATGTGTATTTTAAACGTAAATTTTTGTTAAATCGGATTTATATTAATAACCGTGGGAAGCATGGGGAATTGTAAAATTTTTTACGAAATTCTTTACTTGATAAAAAGATTAGAAAATTATACTATATACACATACCTGAAAGGAGTGATGGCTACAAGACTTGGGAAAGGTAAAAGATAGAAAAATTTTATAAAACTTTTCTAAAAAATTACCTGATGGAGAGATAAAAATTTTAACAAATTATTTTGAATTTTTGACAACACAAATCAATTTTAGAAAGAGAGACATTTACCTAAAAAAAGAATTGTTTTATATCACAAATCAATAGAGATTTGAGGAAAGTTAATTTTTGGGGTAGGAGATTATTGGGTTAAAAAATGACCTTCCTAAAATAGGAAGGTCTATTTTTATTGATATACTTGTTATTTTGTAACAATCTCTCCTTCGAGTGAATGCATTGATATTTTGCTTCTTGTTCGAAGATTCCAATGTACATCTCAGCTTAATAGGGAAACTTGATAATAAACCCAATTCCGAGTTAGGTTGTATTTTTTCAATATCCATTTTCGGAATTTTAATAACAATTCAATTCCTTATGCTCAAGTACACCATCAGGATTATAATCTTTTATAAGCTTTGTTTTTTGGTTCTGGCAACAATACTTAGTATAATCCTTGTCTATAGTAATCCTGTCACCACCCATGATACTTCCATTTGGTTCTCGGGTAATTTTTTTGGTACGCCATATAGATTCAAATCCTCTTTCATCAGCTATGGACAATCGTGTTGTTCCATCTTCTAATCTACGCCAAATAGCAGTAGCTTCTTGTCCATTATTGTTGATTGGACGCATCATTCTAATAACATCTCCCGCATCATTAGTAAAAACTTTTGTTCTGTGTGCGTGTTTCATTTTACTTCCTGCTTTTACGGTTTGTTCACCTAAAAATCCAAAAACTTTCCCGATACTTACCATCTTTTGATTCTCCTATTCTAATTCAATTCCTCATCCTATATTTACATAAAGTATTAGAAAAATAAAAATTTGCTTTTTTTATTATAAATATTAAATTTTATTACAACAATTATGATATAATTCAAACTATGGAAGAAAAAGAGACAAAAAAAGTTATCGGTCTTATGTCGGGAACTTCCTGCGATTCAATCGATGCAGGACTTTGTGAAGTTAATCCGGATATGTCAGTTAAGCTTGTTCACGGAATAAATTATTCTTATCCTGAACATATTAGAGCAAAACTTTTTTCAGCTTTCCGAGGAGAAATTTCTATTAAAGAACTCTGTCAACTGAATTTTGCAGTCGGAAAATGTTTTGCAAATGCTGCAAACGTTCTGATTGAAGAATTTGGAAAACCTGATTTAATCTCAAGCCACGGACAGACCGTTTATCATTATCCTTATGATGAAAAACTTGATAATATTTCTCTAAAAAGCACACTACAAATCGGAGAAAGCTCAATTATCGCAAAAGATACGGGATGTATGGTTGTATCAAACTTTAGAGAAAGTGATATCGCACTTGGCGGTCAGGGTGCACCTTTGGTTTGCTTTGCAGACGAAAAGTGGTTTAAAAATTCTCTAGTTCAAAATATCGGGGGAATATCAAATGTAACAGTTGTTTCGGATGATTGTGAAACTTTCGGTTTTGATACGGGATGCGGAAACATCATGATAGATTATTGCGTCCAGAAATTCTTCGGGGGAAAATACGATAAAGACGGAAAGATTGCAGCTTCAGGAAATATTTGTGAAAGTTGGTTAGACTGCCTTTTGCAGGACGAGTATTATTTTCTTGAGCCTCCTAAAACAACGGGAAGAGAATATTTTTCTAACAAATACATAGAAAACATTCTAAAAACCGCACCATCTGAGCCTAAAGACATAATTACAACTCTAACGGCACTTACTGCAAAAACAATTGCACAAGCTTATGAAAGATTTGTTTATCCTCAAGTGCATGCTGATACCGTAATAATTGGTGGCGGAGGAGCTTACAACAAAACTATGATGAAGTTTTTAAGAAATTATTTGCCTAAAAGAATAGAGCTTAAAACGCATGAGGATTATGGAATTTCTAATAACTTCAAAGAAGTTATGGCATTTGCTCTTCTTGGGTATTGTACTTATTATGGGATTCCAAACAATGTTCCGTCTTGTACCGGAGCGGATAAAAGGACTGTTTTGGGAAAAATTACTTACTAAAATTAGTGATATTTGTTGTAAAGAAGCTGAATATCCGAATTTGTTAAATATTGCATTGAGTCTAAATCCTGAGGATACATAATACTTTTGGGGTCTAAAGAATGTCCTAAACCTATTGCATGACCTGCTTCGTGTAACATAACTCCATATATATGTTCCTTAGGACGCGTAACAAGCTTTCTTACATACTTTCTGTTTTCGTATTTTCTAATGTACTCTTTAGTACCAATGGTTACATAAGATTTATAATAATTTCTCTTTTTTGTAAGTATCTCTGTACAGCCAACAGCTCTAATATCGTTACAATTTGAGACAAAATCAACAAATTCAACCTCTATATTAGCACTGTCCGGCTTGTCTACAAATTTAAAACGCACAAGCCCACCGGATTGTCTTTCCCAAGTTTGAAAAGCCTGTACCATTAATTTGCTCATATTTCCGTATTCAGGAACATAAACATAGATAGGAAGCCCTACCCAACGCGGATTTTCTGCACCTATACAAAAAAGGGTGGTTATTATTAGAATAAATGTTGATAACAAAATCTTCTTCATATTTTTATTTTAACATTTTTTTAGGATTATTGAAGTACATTTGATATTTACAATAATTATTACTCTTCCGGATTTAAAAAATTTGCAGGTAATTCATTTTCTAAATTTTCAGCAAATTCAACCAGGGTAATATTATATGCTTTTAATATTTTATATAATGAAAATAATTTGATATTTCTTTTTCCATTCTCAATATCATTTAATGTTGATGTTGAAATCTCATATTCATTACAAAACAAATTCAAACTTTTACCCGTTTTGAATCTTATATTTTTTAAAATCTTTGCAACCGTGTTTGATAAAATTTTTTCTTGCTCTTGCATAAATATTATTTTAGTAGTATCTTAGATTTACCGTATCCCGTATACGGGATACGGTAGAATGGAGATTGTTATGAAAAAAACAATTTTAATTGATTTAGATGGAGTAATAAATAATTATACTGGGAACTTTGATATTAGTTTTATTCCAGGAATTAAAAAGGGCGCTCGAGAATTTCTGTTTGAATTAGCTAAAAATTTTGAGATTAAAATCTTTACCACAAGAAACAAAATTCTCGCAGCAAAATGGATAATAGAAGAAAATCTAGATGGAATAATCACAGATATTACAGATAGAAAGGAATTAAGTTATTTGTATATTGACGATAGATGCGTAAATTTTAACGGTAACTACAGTGATTTAATAAAATCAATTAAAGCTTTTAAACCTTGGTATAAAAGTTAAAAATTCACTATAATTTCCGCAAAATAACTGAAGTATTTATCCCGCCAAAGGCAAAATTATTTGTCATTACATATTCTGTGTCAATAATTCTGCCCTCATCTTTTATATAATCCAACTTTCCACAGTTTTCGTCAATATTTTTAAGATTTAAAGTCGGACAGAACCATTTATTATTCATCATCTCGATTGATAAAATTGTTTCTATAGCACCGCAAGCACCAAGCGTATGCCCAGTATAACTCTTGATTGAACTTATCGGAATTTCTCTTTCAAAAACATTTTCTGTAGCAGAAGTCTCGGCAATATCACCGTTGATAGTCGCAGTCCCGTGAGCGTTAACGTATCCGACCATATTTGGAGAAATTTTTGCATCTGTTAAAGAAAGCTTCATAACTTCTGCCATCATATCCTTATTAGGATTAGTAATATGAGTACCGTCAGTATTTGTTGCAAAACCTGCTATTTCAGCGTAAATTTTCGCACCTCTTGCTTTTGCTCTTTCATACTCTTCCAAAACTAAAGTTCCTGCACCTTCTCCGATTACGAGCCCATCTCTGTCTTTGTCAAAAGGGGATGGAGTTAACTCAGGAGTATCATTTTTTCCGCTTGTTGCGTAAAGAGTGTCAAACACTCCAACCTGTGTCGGATGAATTTCTTCCGCTCCGCCTGCTAACATTACATCCTGATAACCGTCTCTTATGGCTTCATAAGCGTATCCGATACTCATTGAACCTGAGGTACAAGCAGTTGATGCAGGAATTAAACGTCCGTGGGTTTTGAAGTACAAAGAAATATTTACGGCAGTGGTTTGAGGCATCATTTTAATGTAAGAGCCTGAATTTAAGAGTTTTACTTCTTTATCTATACACATTGAATAGAAATCCAAAATCGCATCCAAAGAACCGGTGGAAGATCCGTAACTTACTCCTGTCCTTCCATTTGTAATAATTTCATCTCCTAAAAGTCCTGCATCTTTAAGAGCTTCTTCTGCAGTTACTACACTCATCAAGGCAACTTCACCCATAGTACGTCTTACTTTTCTTGTAAAATGCTCAGGAACAACAAATCCTTCAACAAAAGAGCCGAGTTTTGAATTTAATCTCTCATATTCATCAAGCTTGTCCCATCTTTTAACACAATTCTTGTATACCTTAAGACGATTAAAAGCCTCTTCTACAGTAGAGCCAAGAGGAGAAGTGATACCTCTTCCTGTTATAACAACTCTTCTTGTCATAAATAAAGTCCTCCGTTAACTGCAATTACCTGTCCTGTTATGTATCCTGCATCATCACTCATTAGGTAATTAACCAAACTTGCAACTTCACGAACAGAACCCATTCTCTTCATCGGGATTTGCTTTACAGCTTCCTCAGGTAAATCTTCAGTCATCTCAGTATCAATCATGCCGGGAGCAATACAATTTACAGTAATCTTACGCTTTGCAACTTCTTGACTCAAAGCCTTTGCGGCACCGATTAAGCCAGCTTTTGAGGCACTGTAATTAACCTGACCTCTGTTTCCACATTGGCCTGAAATTGAGGACATTACAATAATTCTTCCCTTTTTCTGCTGAATCATCGGCATAATTAGAGGTTTTAATACGTTATAAAATCCGTCCAAATTTGTTCTTAAAACATCATCCCACTCATTTTCTTCCATAGCGGGAAAAGGATTATCCTTTGCTATTCCTGCATTAAGAACAACTCCATAATACATGCCGTTTTTTTCAATATCATCAAAAAGAATTTCCTTAGCCTGCTCTCTGTTTTTTATATCAAAAGCTAAAGCTCTTGTATCTACACCCTTCTTCTCAATTTCTTTTTGGAGTTCACTAAGTCTCTCGGGATTTTTCGAGCAATGCAAAACTATATTATAACCGCTATTTGCGAGATATAAAGCTACACTTTTACCTATTCCTCTGCTTGCACCTGTTACTAAAACCCATTTATTCACTTTCAACCAACTCCTCTATATTATCCCCTTGATAAGTGTTTACAGTAGCACTTGCAATCTCTTCTCCGAATTTATCGTATATTAAACAATCAAAAACGGCAATTTTGTTATCCGTAAAGATTTCGTGTACCGTAACTTTATATTCTTCTCCTTCTTTAAAATAAGGAATTTTGTTGTTATAAAGCCTTGTTCCTAAAAGCAAACCAGGCTTTGGTTCAGACTCTTTGTTTTTAAAATAAGCATAAGCTCCTATCGTCTGCGCCATAAACTCTATTCCGGTAAGAGAATTAATCCCCTTATCTTCTTCAAAAAAAACCTTTTTAGGATAAACCCTAAACACAGAACTAAGCTTCGCATTTTCAATATCAACTTCTACTATGTCATCCAAAAGAATCATTGGCGGTTTATGCGGAAGTATTTTCGTTAAATCATACATGTTGATATTATAAAACAAAATAGGGTAAAAAAGTAGTGTTAGTGATTCGTCATATTTAGTCATAAGATGCTGAAACAAGTTCACCAAGATTTTAAAGTATTACAAACGTAAACTTTTAGTCAGAATGCTCTTTCCTCAGCTCCTTGAGGGAAGGAAATACTGAGATTATAAAGTTATTTTCTTTGTTTAACAAATTCTGGAGAAATAGTTGGTAGTACTTATATAAAAAGTAGTGCTATAACATTTTTATATCAGGTTTCACAAAATATTTATAATATTGTCAAACAGATAAGGAAATATCGTTTGGAATGCGGTTTTACCCAAGAACAGCTCTCGGAAATGTTGTCTAAAAATACAAAATATATAAGAGATATAGAGCGTTATGAAAGGCTGATAAGTAATAAAATGTTAATAAATTTGTTAGATATTTTACAAATTCAACCATCTGAATTTTATTCTTTTGATACACCTTATATTTGGGATAAGAAATAGAACTATTTTTATTTATTGATTTGTAGTTAGAATAAAAGAGAGATTTCTTGCTGTGAATAAAAAGATTAAAGCTCAAAATATTCGGCTTTATCAAGTATTCTTTCATCTCGATAGTAGCTGTTGTAAAGTTTTGCACGTTTAACAATGTTGTACCATTGATTATAATTAGCCATAAAATCTTCCCTGTCTTTGTTCATATAATGAATGGTAACAATTCCCTCATATCCCCTTGTAATTCTTAAAAATTCACATTGAGCTTCAACGTTTTTGTAACTGTGAGTACAACGCCCAATTATTGCATCATTAGGAGTAAGGCGAAGTGTTTTATAAGGTGCTGTCGGATTAATTCTCAAAAGTCTTGCTGAGCTGTTGTTAAGGAAAACATTTATAGGATAAGTAGAATGTTTATAGGAATGTATTACAATAGAGCGTCGCCAATCATTCGAATTTTGTCCTTTTGGTACGTATTGTAAAATCGCTTCATTACCAACTTTTTTGTAATATCCTTTAAGCCAAAGCTCCTTGTCCGGAAACTTTATTATAATAGTTTCGTAGGCAAGAGCCGGTAAAATCAGTAAACCAAAAATTATACTAAATAAAAGGGCTTTTTTCATCCGCAATAACCCCGTTATCCCCTACATTTGTAATTTTTTTCAGAAGCTCCGGCGCAAAAATTTCACTCTCAAAATGCCCGATATCAAAAACAACTTTCTTAGCATCAAGCGCAGTGTGGAATTTAACATCTCCTGTCACAAAAGCATCGGTTTGTCCGATAAATTCTGAGCCTGATCCGGCGCAAAAACCGATTGTTCTTACGGTTTTTGCGCCTTGATTATTTACATACCTTAATTTAGGAGAAATCTCCATTAATCTGTTTTTAAGTTCCTCTACGGTGATTTCTTCTTCAAGCTCTACTATTCTTACAAAATCATCATTTCTTGTTTTTGTAAAACCTAATTTTTCAATTATTAAATCGCTCGTTCCACCTTCTGCTCTGTCTAAATTTGTATGAGCAGAATATATATTAATATCTTTGTACTCAAACGGAACAAAAAACAGCGGATGATGAGAAATAATCATATCGCAATTTTTTTCTTTTGCCTGTCTTACAACATCATCGGTTATAGTGAGCGCAAAGAGGATTTTATTAACTTCTTCTCTCTCTAAATCCACTCCCCAACCGCTTGAATCCCAGCTTTCTTGTGTATCGAGCGGTGCAAACTCTTCTATTTTACGGACAATTTCATATTTATTCAAAAATTTCCTCCAAAATACGTTTGGCAATATTTTCTTTAGTATCTTTTTCAATATGTTTTATATTTAGAGATTTGTCAATTATGTAAACTTCGTTTTCATCACTGTTAAATCCGATATCTTTTCTTGAAATATCGTTTGCGATAAGGTAATCACAGCCTTTTTTCTGAATTTTTGTTTTTGCGTTTTCAATTAAGTTTTCGCTCTCCGCGCAAAACCCTACTACTACGTAGGTAGACTTCTGGTCGGAACACAATTGTGAAATGCCACTATTGTATTGAGCTTCCCTGTGTTCCTCATTCGCTTCTGTTCCATATTGTTTGTCAAATTCAGCTACGTAGGTAGACCTTTGGTCGGAACACAATTGTGAAGTGCCACTATTGTATTGAGCTTCCCTGTGTTCCTCATTGTAGGGTTTAATATTTACACCCCTTTGTCCTTCGGACATTTCCCCCTCAAGGGGGGCAACAGCTTCTTGATGAGAAGCCAAATTTATTCTTTCTTGGCAAATTTCCTTCAAAATGTCAGGATTTTCGACTAGCTTAAGGTTAAGTTCGCCGCCTTGTTTTTTGATTTTTTGTTCAGAAACGTTTTCGACACGATAGTCCGAAACTGCTGCCGACATTATTACGCAATCTTTAGCTGAGAGATTTTCTTTTACTGCTTTTTCCATCTCTAAGGCTGTCGGTGTAACTATATTTCTGTAAGGTTTTTCAACCCCAAAAGTTGAAATCAACGTAACATCAGCACCCATTTTGTAGGCATTATCTGCAAGAGCTATTCCCATTTTCCCTGAAGATGAATTGGTAATATACCTTACAGGGTCTATTTTTTCTCTTGTTCCGCCTGCTGTTATGAGAATTTTCTTGCCTTTGAGAATTTGTTTTTGTGAAAACATTGCAACGGTTTTTTCAAAAATATCTTCAACTTCTCTCATTCTTCCGATACCGTTAACTCCACAGGCGAGGAAGCCGGATGCCGGTTCTAAAACCTCGTATCCTGCCGTTTTTAATTTAGTCATGTTTTCTTGGACAAATTTGTTGTTCCACATATTTTCATTCATTGCAGGAACTATTAAAATCGGTCTAGCAAAAGCGCAAGCTGTTGAAAGCAGAAGGTTATCACAAATTCCGTTTGCGAGCTTTCCTATAGTATTAGCACTTGCCGGTGCGATTACAAAAATATCCGATTCAGTTAGTGCTATATGTTCAGGCTTATACTCATCTATTTCAAAATTATCTACATAAACCTCATTACCCGAAAGAGTTTGGAGGGTTAATTTGGTAACGAAATTAAGTGCATTTGGAGTTACGACAACTCTTACATTTGCGCCTGATTTTTTGTAAAGTCTTATAAGATTACAAATTTTATAAGCTGCAATTCCGCCGGTTATTCCGATTAAGATATTTTTGTTTTCTAACATAAAACCTCTATTGTTTTATTAATTGGGTTATTTCAATTTTCTCAGGGTTTTCTAATTCCCTTTTGATATCCTCAACGGATACGTGAAGTATCGGAGAATTATCGTCTTTTTTCAAGTAAACATCTACAATACCTGATTGAACAATAAATCTTTTGCATAAAATACAGATAAAATTATGTCCGTAAATGTACATTGTAGCGCCCATACATCTGTCTTGTCCTGCTTGAATAATCGCATTTTGTTCAGCGTGAATTGAACGGCAAGTTTCATAACAAGTGCCTGAGGGAATATTGTTTTTTATTCTGTAGCATTCGCCTCTTTCATAACAGGATTCTACTCCTGAAGGTGTTCCGTTATATCCTGTTGCTTTAATTTTCTTATCTTGTCCGACAATTACTGCTCCGACTTGTGCGCGCAGGCAATTAGAGCGTGATGAACAAGTTTTTGCCATATCCAAAAAATAATCTGTCCAAGATTTGATACCCATATCCTGATACCTCCATACTCTCATTATACTTTAAAAAATCAGTATGATATAATTTGTTTATGAAAAAGTTCTTTTTGTCCCTTCTGGACTTGATTTACAGAAAAAAATGTTATTTTTGCTCCTCTTCTAAATATTCTCTAAAAATGTGTCCAAAGTGTTATGAGGAACTTTGTTTTGGAACTTCTAACCCTTCAAGAATAATTGAAGGAGTGAATATTTTTTCTTGCGGAATTTATGAAAAGACTCTCCAAAAACTTATTAGAGGACTAAAATACCATAAGCAAAAAGAATTGGCGTATTATCTTGCTAAATTTATGTACGAATATTGGAACTCTTTAGAAATTTCTGGAGATTTTCAGGTTGTTCCCGTTCCTTTGCACAAAAATCGTATTAAAAAGAGAAAATATAACCACATGGAACTTGTCGCGGAAGAATTTTGTAAATTAAGCGGATACAGTTTGAATACAGAATTAATAACAAGGGTAAAGGACACAAAACCTCAGTATAAATTATCCAGAAAGGAGCGTTTGGAGAATTTATCAGAAGCTTTTGAGGTCGATAAATCCAGGGATTTAGGTAAATCAATTTTGATACTGGATGATATTTGTACAACAGGGGCAACTTTTGAAGAAATGATAAAAACTTTAAAATCTGAAGGTTTAAACGATATTGTATGCCTCTCTTCATCAAGCCCGTGTTTGTGATACAATCTGAGATATAAAAAGAAAAGGAATTGAGATTATGGAAAAATTTTATATCACAACTGCAATTGATTACGTAAACGGAGCTCCGCATATCGGACACGCTTATGAAAAAATTCTTACCGATGTTATTTACAGACATTTTACACAAAGATGCGATAACACTTATTTTTTAACAGGAACTGATGAGCACGGAATTAAAATTCAAAAAACATCTGCTGAAAAAGGTGTTTCGCCTAAAGAATTTTGTGATATGAATGCCCAAAAATTTAAAGATGCGTGGAAAGCGCTCGATATTGATTATTCTCAATTTATAAGAACTACAGACGAGCAGCACGAAAAAGTTGTACAAAAGATTTTCAAAAAACTTGTTGATAAAGGTGATATTTATAAACACGCATATACAGGGCTTTATTGCTCAGGCTGCGAAGCTTTCTTGAGTGAAAAAGATTTAACAGAAGACGGGCTTTGTCCTGACCACTTGAAAAAACCTGAAGTTGTTAAAGAAGAAAATTACTTCTTTAAATTAACTAAATACAAAGATGCGATAATTAAACATATCAAAACAAATCCAGATTTCATTATTCCGTCTTTCAGGGCGAATGAAGTAATAAATCAGCTTGAAAATATTGAAGATATTTCGGTTTCTCGTGCAAAAACTAACGTAAACTGGGGTATACCTGTTCTTGGAGATGATGAACAAGTTATTTATGTTTGGATAGACGCTCTATCTAATTATATTACAGCTCTCGGGTACGATCCTGAGGGTTCCTCTGAAAAATTTAAACAATTCTGGCCTGCAACTGTTCAGGTAATCGGTAAGGATATTCTTAAATTCCATAGTATTTATTGGCTTGCAATACTTATGGCGCTTGAGCTTCCTCTTCCTGAACATATCTTGGCTCACGGCTGGATTACGATTGACCAGACTAAGATGTCAAAATCTCTCGGTAATGTAATTTCTCCGACAAGCGTTATGGAAGCGTTTAATTTGGATATTCCTGATCCTTTCAGATATTATATGGCTTCAGCTGCACCTTGCGGCAAGGACGGTAATTATTCTGACGAGGATTTTAAAGAAAAAGTTAATGCTCATTTGGCGAACTCTATGGGAAATCTTTTGAACAGAACTTTATCTATGCTTGTAAAATACTTTGACGGTGATATTAAGCCGGAATTTTTAGGCAAAAATTCTTTGAAAGAACAAGCTCTTGATACTGTTAAGGCTGTTAAACATCATTTTGATTATATGGAAATTCAAGAAGCTGCACTGAAAATTAACGAGCTTGTTGATATTACAAACAAATACGTAACTGATAATGCGCCTTGGACTTTGGCTAAGGAAGGTCAGATGGATAAGTGTGGAGAAGTTTTAACAAACGTATTGCAAGTTATGACTGTAATTTCTTCTCTAATTTACCCGTATTGTCCTAATATTGCAAAAGCTATGGCTGAACAATTATCTTATGATTTGAGTACTAAACTTGATGATATTACTTGCGAAAGCTTAAATGCAGGTCATTTGATTGATAAAGAAAACATCAAACCTGTATTTTTAAGATTAGATAGCGAGCTTGCCGATAAAAAGAAAAACTAATATATCTTTGAAAACGAATTAAAGAAATCAGAAATTACGTTAATAAGCATCGGCAAAATCCAAATCATAATTGCAGCGCCAAAAACAGGCTTGAATAAGAAGCTCAATTGGAAGACGTTTACTTGTGGTGCGGTTTTAGAAATTACACCCAAGATAATGTCTTGCCCTAATGTTGCCAAAAGTACGGGAGATGCAATTTGTAAGCCCATATACAAAACATTTGATGTCATTTTAATAAGATAGTCCATGTTGATTATCTTCTCCAAAGGAATGCTAACTGCATATATTGGAAATATTTCAAAGCTCCTTACAAGAGCGTTTATAAGCCAATAAAACCCGCCAAGCTCCATAAAAATTACCAAACCTAAAAGGGTAATTATACGGCTCAAAATAGAAGTTTGACTATTTGTAGTAGGATCCATTACCATCGCAGAAGACAAACCCATTTGTGTATTTATCATATCGCCGCCTGCTTCGATTGCTTGTATTAGAAGCTGAGCGGTATAACCTATTATTGCACCTACAGCAAAATTTAGAAGTAATAATAGAAGAGGCGAAATTTCAGCAGGAGGAAACGCAGGTTTCAAGATAGGAGTGAGCATTACAGTCAAAATAAACACAAATGCCAGCTTAACCAATCCCGCAATTTCTTTTCTGTTAAATATCGGAGCAAATCTTACAAATCCTAAAAGCCTTGCAAATACTATAAAACCTGCAGAAAACCAACGGTCAAATTCAGGAAATAATAAGCCCATTTGACGTATTAATTCGTCCATTATCTTACCTCCTCTATGGATGGAGGTAAATCAAGCTCTAAATCTTCATCATTTTGAATCTCCGGAGGTAAATCAATACCTAGAACTTCAAAACTCTCTTCATCGCTTATAATTGTTTCGTCAGGCTTTACTTCCACATCGAACATTACTATATTTTTGTTGTTTTTTAAAACACAAAGTCTTGTCTTTCCTTCTTTTAATGGGTGAACAAACAATATATTTTTTTCATTCATTATAGTAAACATAGGGTAAACATCTATTATGTCATTCTGTTCAATACTTATATCAGAAAGTTTCCCGTCAGTGGTTATTACGCAGTCCTGAAAAGCTTGCGAAGGAAGAATTATTAAACTGAATAATAACAAAAATTTTTTCATTATCTACCTAACATTTTATTAATTTCAACAAAATTGCCCTTTGGCATTGGAGCTTTTGGTGCAGTGTTATATTTAATTTTTTGATTTTTGTCTATATAAGGAACTTTACCGGGATTTTTCATCAAGTCGTTAAAATTATCCTGGTTTTTAAACGAATCTTTCATCTCTCCCTCAAACGGAGTTGTATACTTGTAATAATCTGCTGGTAATACAAAGCTATCATTTTTTGTTACATTATTAAAAGCAAGTGCCATGCCTTCTGAAAATAAGTTTGTCAATAATTTTATGAATCCCATACCACCAATAACTATTACCAAAAATACAGCAAAAATCTTTGGTGCAGCTGCAATAGTTTGTTCTTGTACCTGAGTTACTGCTTGAATAATACCTACAACCAAACCGATTGCAGCAGCAGTAAGTACACATGGCATCGATATCGATAACATTACCATAAAACCTTTTGCTAAATATTCAGTTAACATTTCCATGTTTTTAACCCTTTCTAGTCGGTTGGCAACGGTTTTGCCTAATTGTTTGATTTTGTCGTCCCCTGCCAACCTCTACTGTTTTTTGCTACCGACTGGTTGCCCTTTCTAGTCGGTTGGCAACGGTTTTGCCTAATTGTTTGATTTTGTCGTCCCCTGCCAACCTCTGCTGTTTTTTGCTACCGACTGGTTGCCCTTTCTAGTCGGTTGGCAACGGTTTTGCCTAATTGTTTAGTTTTGCCTAATTTACCCCACCCTAACCCTCCCCTTAAAAGGGAGGGGAAGATATATTTACCCTTAGTTGTAACTCTGTACTAAACCCTGCACAATTAACGCCCAACCGTCTACGGCTATAAATATCAACAACTTGAACGGAAGTGAAATAATTGTTGGCGATAACATGAACATACCTAATGCAAGAAGTATATTTGCTACTACCAAGTCTAGTACAATGAATGGTACAAATACGATAAAACCAATCTCAAATGCCGTTTTTAATTCACTCAGAATATAAGCAGGAGCTACTTCCCAAATTGTTATCTCTTCAGGACTCTTTGGCGGTGTTTTGTGTTTCAATTCCACAAAGAACGCCAAATCGGTTTCTCGAGTTTGTTTCATCATAAATTCTTTCAAAGGTTTAGAACCTTCATTAACAGCTTCTATAATGTTCTGATTTTTTTGATATGGAACTGAACCCATATCATACATTTGTTGAAAAACGTTACCCATTGTATAAAAGGTTAAAATCATACACAAACCGATTGTTACAATTGCAGGCGGAACTTGTACACCCATTGCAGTTTTTAATAGCGAAAATACTATTGTAAATCTTAAAAAACAAGTCATACAGCAAAATACAAACGGTAGAAGCGAAAATAGCGTCATTACCGTTAGCATTTGTAAAACCGGGTTCATATCTTGTATTACAGAATTCATGTTTTTAAACCTTTCTTATCGGTTGGCATTGGTTTTGCCTACTCATTTGTTTTAGTCATTCCCTGCCAACCTCTCCTGTTTTTCGCTCCCAACTGGTTGCCCTTTCTTATCGGTTGGCATCGGTCTTGCCTATTCGTTTATTTTCGTCATTCCCTGCCAACCTCGGCAGCTTTTGTTCATGATTGGCTAACCTTGGATAAATTTACCCCTGCATCTTAGAAGCTAAGTTCTTTATAACTGAAGTATATGAACTCTCACCTCTATTGCTTAGCAAGCTCGAATGTATACCGATATTTGTTTTATCCATATATTTCGATTTCGGTAAGCTTGCCATAGTATCCTTAAAGCTCTTTTGTGCAAATGTTTCTACATTTGTTTCAAAATTATGATTCTCCTTTTCAGTAATCTTAATTTCAGGCTCAACCTTATGCCCATTTTCCAATTTGGAAATTAATGTTGTTTTGTCTGCATCACCTGCAATTAAAAAATTTTCTCTTCCTGTTGATACAACATAAAGAGTTTTTCTCGGAGCTATTGTCAGTGAATCTATAATTTTCAAATATTTCGATTTACATCCACCTCCCCCAAATGCACTGGAGTTTTTGAATACCAAAAGCGCAATTGCAATAACACCTATCATTGCAAGCGTATATACCATAAAATTTGTTAAATATCCCATAACACTACCCTCTATTCTTATTTAACTTTATTTTTCACAAAGTCAATTATTCTTGATTTTCAACCTCAAAATCACTGTAATCAAAGTCATCGGTTTTGGAATTTTCAGAAGTTTCATCAACAACCGAACTTTCTGATGATTCTGAATTATTCACAGCAGGAGTTGATGAATCATTAACTTTTTCTATTCTTACCCCAAATCTGTCATTTATGATAACAAGTTCACCTATAGCAACAGTTTTACTACCGACTTTTAATGAAACTTTGTTGTCATATACAGAACACAAGTCCACTATCAAGCCTTCTTCTATACTTTTTAGTTCTCCCAAAGTAACTTTTACTTTATCAAATTCTGCAGTCATATCAACTTGAATACTATCCCATAAGTTAGTATTTTTATCATTGTTATCCATACTATCTCCTTCGCCAGCTTCATATGGCTCTATAATTTTTATATTTGGTTTTATTTCAAACTTTTGTACTATATTATTACAGATCAAAGTCATTTCAGAGGAATTACTATCTTCGAAAACTACAATATCACCCACATCTAATTTTTTAATATCTGCAACAGGAAAAGTAGTTTTGCCAAGTAAAAAATTAACCTCTACCAGACTATCCGAAAAATAACTATCATCAAATCTCATTTCTTTTGATTCCAGTTCTTGTGGTAAAAGAATTTCTCTGGGTACTGAAATAATAAATTTGGCTGCACTATCAGAAATTTCACTTTTTACAAAATATGTCAAATGCAAAATTTCTGTATAACGTCGATGCGGCTCTATTGTAAAATTTGGAGCAAGTGTTTCATACAAAAAATCATTAAATGCAGTTATAATTCTAGCCTCTAATTCGGTAACTTCAGTCAAATCAAATCTTCTGTTATTTTTGCCCAAAACCTTATCTAAAATTACATTTATTGCATCCTGCGAAATCCTTATGTATACATCGTTTTTGGAATTAATTTTAACTTTGGTTACAAAGAATGTTTCATTCTGAGAAAGCACATTCATGTTTGTACTAATTGATGCAAGCTTGTATTCAAATCCATCAAAAAAGAATTCACTACTGCAATTTCTTACAACCGGCGTGAAAACTGAGTCAAACCAAGCAAATTGTTTATATAATTCATCAAAAAATACCGAATTTATCATACAATCCCTAACGAATATACCTACCTTCCCGTATTTATAGTACAGGATTTAGAGAAATAGTACATCAACTATTTAGAGGATGTATGCTCACATTAAATAATTTCTTTTCCTACAATTGGCGCAATTTGTTTAATTTGTTTATATAACAAATCATACTGCCAAGGATAAAGAGATTGAGCGCCATCACAAACGGCTCTATCCGGATCATAATGAACTTCTATTATTAAACCGTCACAGCCTGCTGCAACAGCGGCTCTTGACATAGGTTCAACCTTATCTCTTAGACCAGTTGCGTGTGATGGATCAATAATAATCGGTAAATGGCTTAATTTTTTTATTACAGGAATAGAAGTTAAATCAAGTGTATTTCTTGTATATTTCTCAAAAGTTCTTATACCTCTTTCGCACAAAATAACCTGATTGTTGCCTCCCGCCATAATATATTCGGCAGACATTAACCATTCTTCATATGTAGAAGATAAACCTCTTTTTAAAATAACAGGTTTATGTGCGCGTCCGAGTTCTTTTAAGAGGTTAAAATTTTGCATATTCCTTGCTCCAACCTGAAGAATATCAACATACTTTTCAAATATTTCAAGTTGTGAACTTTCCATTATTTCAGAAGTTACAGCCATTCCGTGATTATCTGCAACACTTCTTATAATTTTCAAACCTTCTTCACCCAAGCCTTGAAAAGCATAAGGACTTGTTCTTGGCTTAAATGCACCGCCTCTTATTATTTTAACATTTGATTCTGCTAGTTCTTGAGCAGTCTCATCCATCTGGTCGTAAGAGTCAATCGTGCAAGGTCCTGCAATTAAGCCTGTATATTTGTCGCCAAACTTTACTCCGTTAACTTCTACAACAGTATCTTTACCCTGACAAGCACGTGCTGCAAGTTTATAATTTGTTGATAATCTGATAACTTCGTCGACACCATGGAGAAGTTCAAAATCCCTTTGATCAAAATCTTTAACACCTATTGCGTGAACCACTGTTCTTGCTTCGCCGTGAGAAACACGAGCTTCAAAGCCTTTTGATTCTATAAACATTTCTACACGCTTTATGTCTTTTTCCGTTGCGTGACTATTCATTACGACTAGCATTAATTTCATACCTCCGGTAAGTTCTATTATATATAAAAAAGAGTATAAATGTTTAAAATTTTTACATTACGTGATATAATTCTCTCGTAATGACAATATTTGATGAGAGTTTAATTTTAGAAACCATAAATATGATTAAGCTTCACAACTTTGATATAAGGACTGTGACGCTTACCGTAAGCTTGCGAGACTGTTTGTCAGAAGATGTGAATTCTGTTTGCGACAAAATCAAGTATAAACTTGATAAATATGCTAAAAATCTTGTTAAATACGCAAATGATATTGAAAACGACTATTCTATTCCAATAGTTAACAAACGTATTGCAGTAACTCCAATTTCTTTAATTGGAGAATCTTGCAAAGATAAAGATTACATAAAAATTGCTAAAACTCTTGATAACTGTGCACTAAATTTGGGAATAGATTTTATTGGCGGGTTTTCAGCACTTGTTGAAAAAGGTTTTACGCAAGGTGATACTGCATTAATTGAAGCTATACCTGAGGCTTTAGCAACAACTCAAAGACTTTGTTCATCTGTAAACGTTGCAAGCTCAAAAGCCGGAATTAATATGGATGCGGTTCTAAAGATGGCAGAGATTATCAAAAAATCCGCTCAACTTACTGCGGATAAGGATGGTTTAGGTGCGGCTAAACTTGTCGTATTTTGTAATTCTGTCAGTGATAATCCGTTTATGGCAGGCGCTTATTGTGGATATGGAGAACCTGAATGTGCCTTAAATATTGGAGTGTCAGGTCCGGGTGTTGTAAGAGCTGCTATCAGTGATTTATCAAAAAATGCAGATATGGGTGTTCTTGCAAATAAAATTAAGCAAACAGCTTATAAAATTACAACTACAGGTGAGCTGGTCGGAAGAAAATTGGCAGATAAACTTAATATTCCGTTCGGGGTAATTGATTTATCTTTAGCTCCGACTCCTGCTATCGGCGATAGTGTTGCTCAAATTTTTCAAGCTATGGGACTTGAACACGCAGGCGCTCACGGTACTACTGCTGCACTTGCGATGCTTAATGATGCTGTTAAAAAAGGCGGTATTATGGCAAGCTCCTATGTAGGTGGGCTTTCTGGTGCTTTTATTCCTGTATCTGAAGATGCAGGAATGATTGAGGCGGCAAAAAAAGGGTATTTGACTTTTGATAAATTAGAAGCTATGACTTGCGTGTGCTCCGTAGGGCTTGATATGATTGCAATTCCTGGAAATACTCCATCATCTACGATTGCAGGTATGATTGCTGATGAGATGGCAATTGGAATGATTAATAAAAAAACTACGGCTGTTAGAATTATTCCGGCTCCAAATAAAACTGCTGGTGATAAGGTTGTTTTTGGAGGACTTCTAGGTGAAGCTCCTATTATGAAAGTTAACGGACTTTCATCGGAAAATTTTGTAAAAAGAGGTGGAAGAATTCCTGCTCCTATTCATAGTTTAAATAATTAATAGAAAAAGTTTTATGGCTACATACAAGGACTTAGAAGACAGTTTAAAAAAGTTTATGCTGGAAGAACAATCAGACGCTCACAATGTAAGAGGCGTTAATGTTGCTAAATACAATAATATGAAAATTTATATGGATCCTGCAAAATATTCTGATGCCCATTTTATTGTCAGAATTACGATATCTGAAGCAGCCTTTTCTCTTGCCGATTGTTCAAAATTAAATGGTGGTTTAGGGTACGAGGAAAGATTTGTAATTAAATGGTTTGGAAGAATGGGGATAAAGGAAAAATTAAAAGAACTTTGGAGTAATGCAGAAAAAGAAAATTAGCGTATGTAATGGTGAAAAATGCAATATAAAGATTTGGCTATAAATCCTGTAAGTGTCGTTTTACAACTTGTTGGTGCAAAATGGAAAATCCTAATTATAAAAGAGCTTTTAGTTAAGGAATTGCGTTTTGTAGAACTAAAAAAGAAACTGGGCTGTACAGCAAAAGTTTTAACTAATTGTCTCAAGGAACTTGAAGAAGATGGACTTGTTGTTAGAGAAGAAGATTATAATAGCTCTCAGCTTAAAGTTGAGTATTATCTCACCGATATTGGTTATACACTTAGACCTGTAATTGAGTCTATGCAGAAATGGGGAAAAGAGTATAAAAAATTACGCAAGCTTATGGAGAAAGTAAACCGCTAAATCTTTCTCCATCTTCTAACATATAATAAGTTTCTTCAGGACTTAACTTAACTTCTTTTACCTTTTTCTTTGAAATAGGGATGATAAAAGTAATTTTTCCATCTGAAGCTTTTTTATCTTTTTTCATAATTTCTATTAGCTTTTCATTAGAATATACTTTGTTTAAAGTCCTAAATCCATATTTTTCAAGTAACTCTATTGACAGTCTATAATAAGAATACGTTATATATTCGTGTTTATAAGCCCAATTGATAATAAAAAACATCCCGTAAACTACTGCTTCTCCGTGAGTATATTTTTTATATTTTGTTATTGTTTCCAAAGCATGAGCAAGAGTATGACCAAAGTTAAGTACTTTTCTTAATCCGCCTTCTTTTTCATCCTGATTAACTACAGCGGTTTTTAAATTCAGACAATATTCAATCATTCTAATTATCGTAAGTGGTTCTTTTTGAAGAATTTTTTCAGAACCAAGCGTTAGAAACTCGTATAAATAAAGAGGAGTTTCAAAACCGCAATTTTCTTCTATAAAAGCATACTTTAACACCTCTCCTAATCCAGATAAAAACTGTCTTTTATCAAGTGTGTTTAAAAATTTTATATTAATAAAAACAGCTTTGGGTTGATAAAACGTGCCAATAATATTTTTAGCCCCTTCTAAATCTATTGCGGTTTTACCGCCTACTGAAGAATCTACCATGGATAAAAGTGTTGTCGGAACTTGAATATAATCAATTCCTCTCATATAAGTAGAAGCTGCAAAACCTGTTATATCACCGACTACACCACCACCTATTGCTACCATTATATCTTTTCTGGTCAATCCAAGTTCCGATGCTCGATTTATTATCTTCAAGTAGTTTTTATAATTCTTTTCTTGCTCACCATCTTTTAAAACGAAAAGCTCGTCCTCTGAAAAATCAAATTTGTTATAATACAAATCATAAACTTTCTTAGAAATCACAATTAATCTTTTTTGACCTCTTGTCGCATCATTAATTTCTTGGTTAAGTTTATTAAAACTATTATCTGAAATCTCTATAGAATATTCTTTTTCGTTTGTTTTAATGCTAAGAACTTGTCTCATTTAATATAAATCCTATAATTTCATCTTCACTTAAAGAATTTGTATCGATTATGCAATGCGCCTTCCTATAATTTTCTTCTCGCTTTTTGAGCATATTTTCAAGTATTTTAAGTGGATTTTCGTTTTGCAAAAGTGGTCTTGTTGAATCTTCTTTGAGCCTGTCATAAAGTATATCAAGACTGGACTTCAAATAAAATACCTTCCCAAAATTTAATAAAGTCACTCTGTTATCAGGATTTTCAAAAGCGCCTCCTCCTGTTGATATAACTCTATTACTTCCATTGCAAACCATTTTTATTGTATCATATTCTAATTTTCTAAAATAATCTTCTGAATACTTTGCAAATATTTCACTAATTTTCATTCCGGCAGTTTTTTCAACTACACTATCTATATCAATATGAACATAATTCGGAAGTTTGGAAGCTAAAAGCGCACCGATTGTAGTTTTACCGCAAGCAGGCATGCCAATTAGAATAATATTATTCACCATAATGAGCTTTCATCTCCACAAAATTATCTCCGCCAATTTTAGAAAGAATTTCATCAACAAGTATAATTGCAACTCTTGCTTCTGCAACAACTGCACACGCAGGAACCGCACAAGTATCTGAACGCTCAAAATGAGCACTTGCAGGACTTATATCTTTTATATCTACAGTTGCTAGGGCTTTCCTCATAGTCGGTATAGCCTTCATTGTTCCTTTTATAACCAGAGCTTCTCCATTTGTCATACCGCCTTCAAGCCCGCCTGCATTATTTGTTTGACGATATATTGTCTTGTTTTTAACAAAAATCTCATCATGCATTTGAGAACCCTTTAGAGAAGCAGCATCTACTCCGGCACCAATCTCTACTGCCTTAACTGCAGGAATACTCATTACTGCTTGCGCCAAACGTCCATCTAAAGCTCTGTCCCAATGTACGTAAGAGCCTAAACCTATAGGTAAATTCCCAAATATAACTTCAAATTTTCCGCCCAAAGTATCTCCTGCTTGAGCAGCTTCATCTATTGCATTTCGCATCCTGTCAGCAGTCAAATCATCTGCACACCTTACGTCTGATTTTTCTGCTTTTTCTTTTATTAGTGTATATGTCTTTGGGTAAAAATCCAATTTAACATTTCCAATTTGCACAACATGAGAAAATCCCATTATGCCAAATTCCTTCAAAATTTGCTTAGCAACAGAGCCTACAGCAACCTCTATTGCCGTTTTTCTGGCACTTGAACGCTCTAATACATCTCTTAAATCCGTAAAATTATATTTTACTGAACCTGCATAATCAGCATGCCCAGGACGAACTGTAGTAAAAGATTTCGCTTCAATTTTTTTTAAGGTCTCTTGTGCAGGATAATCCTGATGCTCAACATTCATAGCCTCCTGCCAGTTTTCAAGATCTTTGTTTTTAATTTCAAGACATATAGGCGCACCGGTTGATTTACCAAACCTTACGCCCGATTTTATCTCAACGGTATCCGTTTCTATTTTCATGCGTCCGCCACGACCATATCCGACCTGACGCCTTGCTAAGTCTTCATTTATGACGGATGCTTTAATCCGAAAGCCTGCTGGAACACCTTCTATAATGGCATTTAAGCATTTACCGTGACTTTCTCCTGATGTTAAAAATCTGAATTTTTCCATGCCATTATTATACAACAAAAAAAGACGCCCATCTTGGGGCGCCTTTTTGATAAATATTACAAATCTCTTACACTTGGAGATTGATGTATATCGTGGTGATATCTCTCCTCACTATCTACAGCAGGATCTAAGTATGAATAACAATTTTTCAAAAATCTTACAAATTTGTTGTTATTCTTCTGCTCATATAAAGGCTCACAAGGCTCACCAGCTATACGTTTTTTCTGAATCAAAACTTGCTCTGCACCTGCTTCTGAATATCCATTGTTAATAAGATATTCTGCATCTGTCTGTTGAGCAGGAGTAATATCCGCTCTTACACTAATACATAAAGCTGTAAATAAAGCTAATACTAAAAATAAATTTCTTCTCATAACACCCATTCTTATTTAACTGAACTATATGATTCCATTATAATATTTTCTAATGAATTAATCAAGTCGGATTCTGGAACTCTTGCTATAATTTCTCCTTTTTTGAAAATATACCCCTCTTTAATAGCACCCGCGATTCCAAAATCAGCATGCTTTGCTTCCCCAGGACCGTTTACAGGACAACCCATTACTGCTATTGTTATAGGTAAATCAAGATTTTTGAAGCGTTCTTCTACTTGTTTTGCCAAACCTATCAAATCGATTTGGGTTCTTCCGCAAGTCGGGCAAGATATAAAATTAACACCCTTCTGTCTTAAATTAAGTGCCTTCAGTATACCAAACCCTGCGTGAACTTCCTCTACAGGATTTTCAGTAAGCGAAACTCTTATAGTGTCTCCTATGCCTTCGCTTAAAAGTGTTCCTAAACCTATTGAGGATTTTATTAATCCTGATTTTAAAGTCCCAGCTTCAGTTACACCCAAATGCAAAGGGTAATTAACTTTCTCTGCAATAAGTCGATACGCTTCTATTGTTGTCATGACATCGGATGATTTTAATGAAATTTTTGTGTCATAAAAATTCAAATCCTCTAATATCTCCAAATGCCTCATTGCAGACAAGACCATTTTTTCTGAAAGTGGAATGTCCATTTGAGCAAATTCTTTTTCTAAAGAACCACCATTGATACCTATTCTTATTGGAATACTATGAGCTTTAGCAGCTTCTACTACCTTTACGGTGTGCTCTTTTTTACCGATATTTCCAGGATTAATTCGAAGTGCGTGAATACCGTTTTCTATACAAGTAAGTGCTAAACGGTAATCAAAATGGATGTCGGCAACCAAAGGAACAGGTGATTTCTTTACTATATCTTTTATTGCTGCTGCAGCATCCTTGTTCAAGACCGCCAGTCTTACTATTTCGCATCCTGCTGAAGCAAGTTCGCTAATTTGATCTAATGTTTTGGCAACATCTCTTGTGTCAGTATTACACATTGACTGAACTGAAATCGGTGCATCTCCGCCTATTTTTACGCTGCCTATAGAAATTTGTTTTGATTTTCTTTTGTTTATCATAGTTTTATTATATGACAAAAGCAAAAAATTCGGTTAATTTTCGTTTTCTTTCTCTAACAAATAGATAAAATAATGGATTATTTCCAAATTAGCTTTAGCTTCGCATAACGCTTGAATACCATTATCCAAAATATCAGATAAAACATCCATTCTTCCATATAGTTTTTGTTTCATTTTTTCTTTTTCCATTATATTAGCACCTATTATACTAGTTAACATAACTATTTTACTAAATTGAATAAAGTATGTCAATAGACTAGAATAATAGTTAATATGACGAGTATGAAAGATTCTTTGAGTAGTAAAATTGGTGTAAAAATAAGACTTTTGAGGACTAAGAACAAGATTTCACAAGAAAGTTTAGCTTTTATGTCAGGTTTGAACAAAAATTCTATTGGGGCAATAGAGCGTGGTGAAAGTTCTCCTACGGTAGATACTTTAGATAAAATAGCAAAGGCTTTGGGAATGAGTCTGGTGGAATTGATTGATGTTTCAAAAGTAGATTTATAAAAAAGGGGATAAAAAATGAAAATTGCTGTAATTTCTGATATACACGGAAATATGGAAGCAATTGAGGCTGTGATGGCTGATATTGAGCAAAAAGGGTGTGATAGAATTTTCGTTCTAGGTGATTATGCTATGGCAGGACCTGAACCTAATTGCGCTGTTCAATATTTCATGAATAAGAAAAATGATCCTAAGTTTACCATGATTCAGGGGAATACAGATTTAATGATTGCTGATTATTCTGAAGAACTCTATAATTCCTTAAAAGAAAAAGCACCTATTATGGCTGAAGCTTTAAAAAATGATGTTTCTGTTTTAAATCCGCTTGAAAAAAAGTTCTTAAAAACTTTGCCAATACAAAAAGAAGTTGAAGCAGAGGGTGTAAAATTCCTTTTAGTACACGGTTCTCCAAGAAAAAATAATGAGGATATTCTTCCTGACACTCCGATTGAAGAGGTAGAAAAGATGCTTGTGAACGTCAATGCAGATGTTGTTTTGTGCGGTCATACACACATTCCTTGCGGGTTTCAGACAGAAAGTAAAAAAACTGTCATTAATGACGGAAGCATTGGAAGAACTTTTTTTACTGTAAAAGGAGTTCCAATGGCTTGTTATTTATTGATTGAAGTTATTTTCGGAAGATGTGCTTTTGAACATCAATTTGTTGATTATGATAGAGAAAAAGCCGCTAACAAATTAGCTAAAAGGGATTTTCAAGGCGCAGAAAAACTTGCAGGTATGCTAATTAATCCTGAAACCAGACATTTCTAATTATGATATTTCGTTAAGATTTTTTTCACTTGATTGGCTAATTCATTTTGATCAAAATTATCTTTTGTTATGTAATAATCAATATATGAAGTATTAAGTTTATTTCTTGCAACTTTTTCCGGCATAGAACTTACCACTATGATTGGAATATCCATATACATTTCATCATTTTTAAGCCGTTCAATGAATTCATACCCATCAATTTTTGGCATTGTAAGATCTGTTATGATTAAATCATAATGATTAAGTTTTAATTTAATTAAAGCTTCTTCTGCATCAAGCACAGCATCTACCATGTAACCTATGTTTAAGAGGATATTTTTTATCATAATTCTTGTGGTTATAGAATCATCTACTATTAAAATTCTTTTGTATGCAAGAGCATCTGCAGGTAAAAGTTTTGAATTTGCAGATATTGCTGCCTTATTAAAATCAAAATGCATTATATCTTGCATGTTCAAAATTAAACATAACTCTCCTGAAGCAAGATTTGTAATACCTGAAATATTTTTCACTTTATAAAGAGGTGGCGAAAGCTTTTTTTGTAAAATATCTTGATCACCTAATAACTTATCTACAACAAGCCCTATTGTTTTTTCATCCGATTCAATTATTAATATCGTTTCTTTTTCTGTTTTTGGCGCAGGTTCTAAATTTAAAATGTTAGAAAGATAATATAACGGTATTAAATTATTGTTATACAAAATTGTCCTGACTCCGTTATTAGTTTTTATCTCACTTTGATTTTTAAGTATGAATGTCGTAATTACTTGAATAGGTATTGCAAATATTTGTCCCGAAATCTGTACTAAAAATACTCGTAAAGTGGTGAGAGTTACGGGAATTTCAATATGAACACAACTTCCTTTTCCAAATTCTGATATAACTTTGACTTTCCCGTTAAGCTGGGAAATTTTTGTTTTTACAACATCAAGCCCGATTCCTCGGCCTGAAATACTTGTAATAGAATCCCCCGTAGTAAATCCTGGCCAAAAGATTATATTCATTATGGCTTCGTCTGTCATTGTGTCTATTTCTTCCTGGGTTAAAAATCCCCGAGAAACTGCTCTATCTTTTATTTTTTCAAGATTAAATCCTTGTCCGTCGTCAAATACATCTATTATAACCTTGTTATCGTCCTGTTTTGCAGATAAAAGAATTCTCCCTACAGGACTTTTGCCGTTGGCAATCCTTTCTTCTTTTGTTTCTATACCGTGATCTATAGCATTTCTCAGTATATGAATTAGTGGAGTCTTAATTTCCTCAATAATTTTCTTATCCGCACAAGTATCTTTACCTTCTATTTCAAAATCAATATCTTTTCCCTTTTCATTTGCTATATCTCTTACCATACGTGAAAAAGAATTAAATACCGTGGAAATTGGAAGTACTCTTATATTTTTTACCATCGATTCCATTTCATCTATGATTAAGCGCATTTTCATATCGTCTTCTTTCGAAGAACGATATAGTGAATTTAAATCATATATTGTTCTGGATACGTTTTGAGTAATATCCAAAAGAAGTGAGAATACTTGTTTTACAAAAACTCCGGTATATTGATCCGTATTGCCTGATTGAAGATATTTTCGGTTATAATATCTTAAATAATTTGATGTTTTTAATAAATCCTTTTGACAGATCTCATTTGCATTTTTGATAGAATCAATTTTTTCAAGATTTTTCTCTGTTTTTATTTTAGTTATTATTAATTCACCAAGCTGATTAACCAATAAATCTAGCTTTTGAGCGTTAACGTGAAGTGTTTTTATCTCGGTTGAGGAGGAAGATTTATTATTAGATGTCGTTTGGGTCGATATATTTTTTATCTCACTAACTCCGGTATCTTTTTTATAATTTAATTCCAGAAGCTGCTTCATAATTTCAAGTTGCTGCAATATTAAATCACTATCAATACTTTCATTAGGAGAAGCACAATATTCCATTGCACTTTTTAGAGTTGTTGTCATTTGTTCTTCTAATTGAACAGAATTTTCTGTTATAAAATGAAGAATATCCACAATTAAATTTATTATCTCCAAAATGTTAGGATCTTCTATACCGTCCTTTAACTGTAAAATATTATCTTCAATTTCCTTTGCATAAATGCTACTACCTTGAAGCATGGACATTTTTTCTGCAACATCAAAAAATGACAAACCACTATCTTCTTTTTCAATACAAGATGTTGTAAATTTAGCTGCTGCAGAACTCAGTTCGTTTCTAAGTTCAAGTATTTCACTTATCGTTAATGTATTAGAAGCATTCATTACAAAATCTATTTTTGCCAGAATATTTTCTAAAGAAGTTTTGACCTCATATAAATTTGAATCAACAAAAAATTCATGAATTTTTTGTATTTCTTCCTTTAAAATGACAATATCTTGAGTTTCTTCTTCCGGAACAATTCCATCAATAATTTCAAAACAATTATTAAACGAACTATTTATTTCCTCTTGATGCACTATTATTGATGAAATATTAGAACTTGTATTCACATCTGCAAGGTCTGCTATTGAAGATATTTCCACTTCATTTTGATGAAAGGTATGTTCGTTGATTTCCATTTCAAGTATATATTCCAAATTTGAAATGGTTTCTGCATAATTTTCATCTATTATTTCTCGACAATTCTTGATTGATTCCTGTAAATATTTTGACGCAATTTCCAATGACTTGAATAAAATGTTAATTACATCTTTATCAAGTATGAAAAGTCCGTTGTTAACAGCATCAAATATATCTTCCATTTTATGAAAAATTACCTGAATATTATTAAAACCAACCATTTTAACAGCACCCTTAATGCTGTGTAAATCTCTATATATGGCCGAAATCAGTTCTTTATTTGCAGGAGTTTGCTCCAATGAATCAAGATTATTAAACAAGCGCTCAATAATCTCTTCAGATTCACCTTGAAAGATTACATACATTTCTTTATTGCTGTCATTTTCTGAAAAATCCAAAGTTCTGCCCTCTTTTTTTGATTAATTGTCTATAGCAGAATTTTTTATATCAAATGATAAATTGTTTAGTTTCGAAATTTTCTCAGAATTTGACAGTGTTACCTGAGAAAGATTTTCAGCTATTGAAGAAGCTTCTTCATCAATTGTATTTAAACGCTCTATAATGTCATTTTGTTTTTTTGCATTTTGACTGAGCAAATCAAGTGAATCCAAAATTTCTTTTATAAGATTCAATAGCGTTTCCGAATTTGATGAAACAATGTTTATATCTTTAACTACTGACTCAATCTCTTTTGAGCCTTCTTCTGTTGCCATAACTGTTGAATTTGTTGTGCATTGAATGTTGTTTGTGAGTGAAGAAATTTTTGTAATCGCCTGTTTAGATTCATCTGCTAGTTTTCTGATTTCTCCGGCAACAACTGCAAAACCTTTACCGTGTTCTCCTGCTCTTGCTGCTTCTACTGCGGCATTTAGTGCTAACATATTCGTTTGTTCCGCTATATCATCAACTACACTAATTGTACTTCCAATTTGCTGCGAATGTTCCGATAATTCCAATATCAATTCAGCTATCATTTGTATTTTTTGTCTTAAAACAAGCATCTTTTCCGCATTAGAAGATATGGAGTCGTGTTCTTTTTGGGAAAAACTAATGGATTGATTTACTTGTTTTTCTGCATTTTTAGTAGTATTATAACTCTCTTCTGCCAATAACTTAAGTTTTTCGATAAGAGAGGATAGAGACTTAACACTTCCTGTAAGACTTTCAGAAATATTTTTTTGTGATTTCATTGCATCTATGAATTCTGTTGTAGCTTCTGATATTGAGTTTGATTGTGATAAAACAACTTCTCTAATTGAGCGTATAACCCATTGCTTTGTCAGTATATGCACCGTAAGATGTAATGCAACTACTATCGCTAGAAATGCAACAGTATCGTACAAAGGTAAATTATTAATTTTGGCAAAAAATAAAAAAAGTAGACAAGCTATCACAAATACAGCCATATCCAATAAACATTTAATACTGAACTTTTGTTTTAATCCTATTTTGAATTCACTTTGCACTTCATCTCTCCTATAGTTTTTTTGATTATTTTATTATATAATTATTTTATACTAAAATAGGTAAAATTGGAATATATATGGTAGCAAAAATTTTATTGGTAGAGGATAGTGATACTCAATTAAAGTTCTTACACGACGGGCTTGTAGCTAACGGTTTTGATGTAGAAACAGCTACTAACGGTGGAGAAGCGTATAAAAAAATATTTGAATGCGTTCCGGATATTGTTGTATCTGACATTATGATGCCGGTAATTGACGGTTATCAACTCTGCAGAATGATTAAAAATGTCGATGAAATTAAGAAAATTCCTGTTATCTTACTTACTGTCCTTGATAAAAAAATTGATAGTTTTTGGGGCAAAAAAGCAGGTGCTCAATTATTTCTTTCTAAATCCATTGATATGAATGAATTAGTTAGAAATATCAAAGCAACTCTTAGGAGATATCCGCTAACTGATGAATATAAAGCTGCTTTAACAGCAAAATCTTCTCCTGATTCAGCTCAAGTAAGACTTAACACAATTCTTAATGATTTGTTGCTTAAATCTGTTTTTGCTAATGAGTTTAGAAATTTAAGTGATTTTATGAATTATGAAAGAGTCCTTGTAGAAAAACTTTTTTCTCTTTTAAGTTCATTTGTTGAATATTCTGTCGCCGGTATATTTTTTGCTTCTCCAGATGAATTTGCTGAAAATATTTTATATATCGATACATTAGGAAGAAATTTAAGTAAAAGTTTACTCTCAGACATACAGTATGATTTTTTCCGAAAAATCGAAGAATACCGGGCTTTGAAAAATACTAAATTTGAAGTCGTAAGAATTCTATTGGGTAAAGAACTTGATTATAAGTTTACTGATTTGACATCGAAAATAATTATTCCTCTTATATTTGATAAAAAACTTATTGGTGGTATTTGTTTCTATACTCGTCAAGACATGGATTATGCTTCATTCAGATATTTTGACATTATGATAAGCGAGCTTTTAGCAATATTCAAAATGAAGTATCAGTACACCGAAAAAGAATTTATGTCAGTATTAGATGGTCTTACTGGGCTTTATAACAGGCGTCAGTTAGAAATAAGTTTGGAACAAGAATATAATAGAACAAAGCGCCATCCTTCAGATTTTAGTCTTGCGATTTTAGATATAGACTTTTTCAAAAAAGTTAATGATACATATGGTCATCAATATGGTGATTATGTTTTAAAAACGGTTGCAGACCTTATGAAAGCGACATTTAGAAAAACTGATTTATTATACAGGTATGGCGGAGAAGAAATGGTTGTAATCTTGCCAGAAACTAACATAGAAGGTGCTATAATACCTGTTCAAAGGCTTAGGAGAACTGTAGAAGAATATGAATTTGAATATAACGGTATAAAAACAAAAGTTACTGTTAGTATTGGTTTAACGATGAATTATCAGGAATTTAATTCACCTGCTGAAATGCTTAAATCAGCGGATGAGGCTTTATATAAAGCTAAGGAGAGTGGTAGAAACAGGGTTATCTTGCATGAGCAACAATAATTACATTGAACAAAAGAAAAATACGCATTTATATTTTTGTGTAGGAGACAATAAATATGCTGTTAATACTGACAACGTTTTGGAAATAATGAAATTACCTGAGTTGGATTACCCACAAAAATTACCTAATAATATTATTGGGCTTTTAAAGTACAATAACTTTGTCATTAATGTAATAGATATAAGGTTTTACCTTAACGTAAAAGTTCCAAAATACAACATAAACAACGAGTTGTTAATAATTAAGACTGATGAAATTATTTTTGGTGTTATAACAGATAAGGTTCTAGGTATTCTTCCGTTTGACGCTTCAAAAATTGATGCAATACCTTTTGTTGACAACAAGACATTGGTTGAATCTTTATATAAATACAATCAAGAAACAATTTTTATAATAAATATCTACGCAATAGAGAACATTTTAAAGCAACACGAGATAACTAATGATATTGATATACTTTCTTTATTTCCAGAAGATGAAGTTTCAAAAAGTATAATGAAAAAGCGTACACAGGCTATTGCAAGTAAATCCAGTCTTAAATTAGCATCAGGAGAATTACACGCAAAAAACAAATATATATCGTTTAATTTAAGCGATGATTATTACTGTATAGAATTGAGTTTTGTAAAAGAGGTATTAAAAGATACAACAATAACTCGTGTTCCTGGAACACCTGCATTTATTGCAGGAATTATGAATCTTAGAGGTGATTATATTACAGTTTTGAATTTGAAAAAGTTTTTGAATTTACCTCAGAATGTAAAGGCTTTGGATAAAAATCCTGTCATAATCGTAAAATGTAATGAGTTAAAATTGGCTTTGTTAATAGATAAGATAAATGAGCTTTTTGAATTCCAACAAGATGAAACTGTAGAAAATGGTGACGGTTATTATTCTCAGGAATTGGTTTATAATGGTTTGTTATATACAGTTTTAAATGTTGATAAAATTACATCTGACAAAAAGATAATAATTACTGACATGTAGTTTAAATAATGTATATGTAGTTTTGGTTTATTATGATAAAATACGATGTGTATGAAGTATTTTAAGAAGAGAACAGTAGCATTGGCTCTAGCTTCAGTTGTAACGGTTGTTGGAGCTTTTGGCGCAGAAAATTACAAAAACAGTCTTATGTCATTAAAATTTAATACAGAATCAGACGGTTCTGTAAATGCTGTTTTGTTAACCAAGGAGGCTTATTCTGGTAATATTTCAACTCAGAGAATTGGTTCAAATACTTATGTAATAATACTTTCTGATGTAAATAGTGAAGTTCCGTCTGGCATAAATTTAGGCAGTTCAATAGAAAGTTTAGATATAAAAACTATGCCGTATACAACATCAAGTAACGGATATACAAAGCTTACAATAAAAACGAAAAATGCTATTAATCTTAATGTAAAAAGTGGAATATATATTGCTTCAAGCTCTGTTGAACCTGAGAAAATAAGTACAACTTCTTCAGAAAATAAAAATAATGAATATTCAAGTAACATTCAAAAAAGACCAGAGAATAATATAGAAGAGAATAAAATCTCAACTATGGAAAATAATAATTCAAGTAATAATACTCACCAACCAACCAGAGATTCTTCGCGTCAAAATTCTGCAGATATAAACAGAACAATGCGTCAATTTCAGACACAAGCAAGACCAAGTTATTCAAACAATAAAAATAAGAATGTTACGGAAAAGAAAAAAAATTTGACACTTGCTGATTTAGAAAAGCAAGAAAAACCATCGAGTCGTCAGGAAATTTTATACCTTGTATTGGGTATCTTGTTTGTAATTACAACATCTGTATTTTTGATGTTAAAGGCTCGTGATAAGCTTGTAGAAATCACTGGTGAAAGAGCAAATTACGATATCAATGATGATCCGAAGCCTTCTAATAATAAAAAGAAGGTAAGGAGCGGTATAAACACTACGATTAATAATTTGGATAAGCGATACACACACACTCGTCCCGTTCAGGTGCAAAAGCTTCCAGAAGTGGAAGTTCAAGATTCTGAAAATACTCAGGAGGTAGAGAATGTTGTTGACTTAGATGAATTGTTGAATGAAAAAAATAAGCAAGCCGAAGAAACCGCTGATGAAACTCCTTTAAATGATGCATTAGAGGATTTTTTGAGTTCATACAATTTTGAAGAAGTAGACGAACAAGAAAATTCTGAAGAAAATAGTATTAATGAAGAACTTTACAATAAATATATAAACGAGCAAGATATAGAATTTACGAAGGAAAAAGTAAAAAAAATCGAAACTTTAATGAGTTCTGAGATAAGTGATGAAACAATGCGTAATGTATCAGATTTTATCGAATCATCAGAAAAAGATAAAAAACCTTCTCCACGCGAAATTTTGGAAAAATTGGTCA
>CALUVP010000141.1 GCA_944324215.1 Candidatus Gastranaerophilales bacterium
TTAAGTGTTTTCTTTTTTTTAGGATTAGTAATATTGTATGCCATACTGTTATTAACAGCTATATTTGATTTCAAACGTATTGTAGATAAGTCAACAAACAATATTATTGATACAGGCTATATTTTAGGACTTATTACGATTATATCTTTTATTTGTATAATTGTATTTTAGTAGCATTTTAATTGTGTTTATAGTATATTCATCATGTAGCAGGTGATGAGCTAACTTCACACAATAAGGTTCGAAGTTCAACCCATTGCTTGCCCCATAAATAAAAGAAGCACCCATTTTGGGTGCTTCTTTTATATGATAATAGTGAGGAGTTTTGAACTACCTGCAGTAGATTACTCATTTGCTGTTCTGAAGAAGTTTATGAACATATTTTTGTCTGATTACTAAAAGCAACCCATTAAATTAGGTATTTTGGCAAAATATGTTGTAAATTATCATATGCTATGTATCGAACAAATTCAATTGCTTTATATCGTGTCCATCTTGTTTAATTCTGTTTATATACCCTACCCTTGAATATTTTATAGCATCAGAAATATTTGCATATTTATTAATATTTTTTGATGTTATTTCATCTAAATCTACGGCTAATTCGTTAATATAATCATCCACTTTGAATGGATTTTGTAACTTTTTATCAGGAACAAAACAGTATTTATTTCCATTCATATCAACAACATAAGCTTTTGGTCTCTTTATACTGTGCAAAATATCGTTCTGGGAAAAAGGGTGAAAACCTCGATTTATTGTACTATATTCTTTTATTGAATAATCATTGCCAAATTGAAAAGGGTGATTGTGTATGGATATTAAGTTATTGTCTTCAGGACTCGGACAATGTCTGCTTGAATGCAAATTCCCGTAATAGCGAATTTGTCCATCAGTTGTCAATCCAAATGATTCTTCTACTCTAGATTTAGAAATATCATTCATTATTTTATTCGAAACCAATTTTTCATATCTATTTTTTACTATAAAATCTACTTTTTGTGCCTCTGACATTTTCTTCCATAATATTGGAATTTCACTTTTATTTTCTTTTTCAAATTTTTCTATGAAATATTCAGGAGCAGATAAAGTACATTTTTTTTTACTTAATCTTCTGAATGGTGTATACTTTTCAATGATTTCAGCAGGGACGTTTCCGTCTCTATAATGATTTGTACCAAAGATTTCAATATCCCGAACTTGCTTTGCCAAAAACTTTTGTGGTTTTTGAGATGCATAGTACGTTTTGAAATAAGATGCTAATGATGATATTGTTCTTAATTTAAAAATCATAAATAATCCCCTATATATATTAATATAATGATTTTTTTTAATAAAAATTGCTTAATTTAGATTTTTAATATGTATTTTTGTAAAATTTTACGTTTATTTGGCAATTTGTTTCAATTTCTTGGTATTTTAGACTGGAATATTTTAACCATCCAGTCCATACAACCGTTTATTGCTTATAAAACCTCATCTTCTAATGATTTAATTTTTGGTAATTCATTTTTTTAAGCCATTTTTTCAAAATTTTGATTGAGCAACTTTTTACTATTTCTATAAAAAATGCGGCTAATTAGTTTATTTGCTTCATCACCAAAATTATCTTTTATTGCTTGTTTTATATTTTTAATATTATTTTCGTAAGCATCCTTCTGTTTTAGAGCCCTTTCACCAAAAACTCCTAAAGGAGCATCTGTTCCAAATAGTAATCTTTCTGTTTTATCACCTTTAGAACTGTGTAGAAGTTTATCTACAACTTCTACAATATGGGGTTTTGTTGGGTTATCCCAGTCTACCCACGCCAAATCTGCATATAATTTTGCATCATCTCTCTCTATAGAATTGATAAGAGTTTCTATTCCAACTTCATGAGCTTTGGCTCCACCTAATCCCATATGTCCCAGTATAACAGGTACGTTAGGAAACTGTCTTGCCATTTCATAGATAAATTCGGGATCTGATACACCACCTCTTACAAAATTATTGTTTGAGTCAGTTATTACTTCACTATGAAATAAACACGGTTTATTATATTTTTCAGCAAGCGACATGTAAGGTATATATTTGGCATCATTAGCAGGCAAATCTAGACATGCCGGATGAAACTTTAATCCTCTGATTAAACTTGGATATTTTTTCAATAATATTTCTATATTATCAGCAGAACCGTACCCTGGCTGACAAACGACAAAAGGTACAAGTCTTTCATTATTTATGCATTTTTTTAGCAATTTAAGATTACCGCTTAATTCATCCATATAAGGTCTTTTATTTTTACCATTTATAATACAATCAAGATTAGATATTATTACTCTATCTATGCTATCTTTTCCACCATTGAATTTTCGGTTAAAAAAATCAAGTACATCTTTTGTACTGAATAAATCATTTGTCCACTTACCACAATGAACGTGTGAGTCAATAATTTTACCCTTGAAATTTATTTTAGGATTAGAATTTATTTTGCCAAAAGAGCTGTTATATATTTGCATGAAATTTCTCCATTGTCATTTTTCTTAGCAAAACCTCTAATCAGATTTTTTGCCATCCATAGATTATAAATTTTGTAAATTTTTGTAACGAATTTGTAAAAAATACTAAAGTTTAGATGAAAAATGCCGTAATTAATATTAACAAAAAAGCTTCTGGAGGGATTATGGCAATACAAGACTCATTCAATTTAAGCAATGCATTAAACTCGCAGTCCTATGCTTACCAATGTTGGTATAACTACAATTATGGCAACAATACTATGGGTATATCAGCGCGTGATATGGGTGAGATAACTCAGACTTGGAACAGTGAGTTAAAGAACTGGCATGCAACGGCCATGGATGATGAGAATGCCTATGAAATAGAAGATGATGATTTTTCAACAGCTAAACAGAACGGAAGAGATCAAGCAGAGGATAAAATAGGTTATGACGGCAAGCAAGGCGGGCAAATTACAAGAAATGTTTTGACAATAACTTCAAGTGCTGCATCTTTCGTCGCTACAAGTGCTCCAACAATAGGTAAAGCCGTTGGTAATGCCGTAAACAAAGTGAGTGCAAAAATTACAGGTAAAGCTGCTGCAAAAGAAGCTACAAAAGAAGTTGCCAAAGAAGCTTCAAAAGAAGCTACACAGAAAGTAACAAACGAAGTTACTAAGGAAGCGGGGGAAGCTGTGGGAAAAGAGGCTGGACAAAAAGCCGGAGAAGAAGCTGCTAGTCAAGGAGCTGAACAAGCATCCAAAGAGGGTTCTAAGAAAGCTGGAGTAAGTGCATGGGTCAGTGCAGCTCTTGCTATAGCAACAACTTCTATGTATTTTATTAAAAGACCTAATAAAGAACAGAAGGAAGCTTGTGATGACTTGCAAGATGAAATGGTTAATTCTCAAAATGCACTTTATTCGGCTCAAGAAGACATGAGTGATGCAGGAGAAGAGGTAACAGCCCTATCAGATGAAGCGCAAAGCTATAATGAAGAAGCTAACGAAACAATAGAAGATAATAAGTCAGAATACGACACTTATAAAGCATCTTATGATGCATTGATGGAAAAAGTTAAATCAGGAGAACCTTTAACAGATAGCGAAAAAGAATTATTAGAAGAACTAATACTCCTTATGGAAGGACTCGGAAACGGTATACTAGAAACCCAAAAGGAAACATCAGATACTGTTGATGATATATATGGAGATATGGGTACATATCAAGAAGATTATGATAATGCAGCTTCTACTGTAGGCGAAGTACAAGGTGTAACAGATTACGCAGAAAGTTTTGATAGATCGACGCAAATCATGTGTAACGTAGAAGGTGCTTCTCAACTACTTAATGCTGCTAATGGTATTGCTGCCGGTAGTAGATTAATAGCAAGTGGAGGAATTGCAGGATGGCTAGTGGGCGGTGCTGCTATCGTTGCCGGAGGTGCAAGTGCTGCAGCTGCAGCTCCTGAGCAATTCAAGTGGGCAGGTGAAGTTGGAACTGAAATTGATATGAGAGAAATGACACAAGATCTAAACTCTACAACAAATGATATCTATGATGAATCGATATCAGGATATGAAGGCTCCATGGAAGTTCTTGAGAATTTCGAGCTCGAAATGCCTGAAGATATGGAAAATCCGGAAGAAGTCGTTGAACAATTAGGAGAAGAATCTGCAGAAGCACTTGCAGGAGCTGAAGCTACCGGAGAGGGTGAAACAGATTCTGGTAATGGTTTAACAGCAGGAGCCTTTGGGTTAACTGCTGGTACTAGAACAACAGGTGGAAATAACACTAATGATGGGGGCGATAGCGGTGCCTCAGGTGGCGTCAATCCTAATGAAAAAGATAAAGAAGAAAAATAAATAAAGTTTTTTAAAAGAGCATCAAGAAAAGATGCTCTTTTTGTTATACAATTAATTATGTGATTTATGGTTAGGAGTTAGAAAGAGGGAAGTTATGAGACCTGATGGAAGAAATAATAATCAACTTAGAGATATTAAGTTTACACACAATTTTACAAAGCATGCTCTTGGTTCAATTTTGGCAGAATTTGGAGAGACAAAAGTTATTGTAACAGCGTCTGCGGACTTGAAGAAACCTAAATGGATGGACGAAAATGATAATAGAGGGTGGGTTACAGCTGAATATTCACTTCTTCCTGCCTCAACCAATACAAGATGTAAAAGAGAAAGAGAAAAAGTTTCCGGCAGAACTCAAGAAATCCAAAGACTAATAGGAAGAAGTCTTAGAGCTTGTGTAGATTTAGAAAAAATGCCTAATATGACTATTACAATTGATGCAGATGTTATCCAAGCTGATGGCGGAACAAGAACAGCAAGTATTTGCGGTGGATTTTTGGCACTTAGAGATGCCGTTAATAAACTTCTTGAGACTGGTGAATTAAAAGAAAACCCCATTATAGAACCCATAGGTGCAATTTCTATTGGCATTGTTGACGGTGATATAAAATTAGATTTAAACTATGCAGAAGACTCTCACGCACAAGTGGACTCTAATGTAGTTTTAACAAAAAGCGGTAAAATTGTTGATTTTCAAACAACTTCTGAGGGTGAACCTTACGAATTCGACAAAATGGTTGAATTATTCGATATTGCAAAAAGTGGAATTGATAAAATAATTACAATGTATTAATCCTTTATACAGTAATGTATTGACGGGGATTTTTGTTACCTGTAAACTTGTAAATAGATGTGTGGAGAGACAATATGGAAGAAAATTCTTTAAAAAAGTTTAATACTGCAAAATTTTTAAGTTTTGCACTTGGTTTTTTTGGTCTGCAATTTGCTTGGCAGATGAGAATAATCTTGTCAGGACCTGTTACAGAAGATTTGGGAGCATCACCACTTTTGTTCGGTTTAATTTGGCTTGCAGGACCTTTTACGGGTATGGTTGTTCAACCTCTTATAGGTGCACTTAGCGATAAAACTTCTTCAATTTTCGGCAGAAGAAGACCTTATCTTTTAGGAGGAGCTCTTCTTTCAGCAGTTGCGCTTTGGGCTTTACCTAATTCGGAACTTATTACAAACTTTATTTCTTCCGTTTTACATATAAAATTCCCTGAACTTGCAGCTTTATTCTTTGCAGCAGTCATGATTTGGATATTAGATGCTTGCGTTAATATTGCTCAAGGTCCATACAGAGCACTTATTCCTGATGTAGTTCCTCCTGAACAGCATTCTATAGCTAATTCTTATATAAGTCTTGCTATTGGACTTGGATCTGTTGTTGCTGCTGGCACTGCACCATTTTTAAAATGGGCTTTTAATTACCAAATGTCTATAAATGCTCAGTTCATTATGGCAGCTCTAGCATTTTCTTTGGGTATGATTTGGACTTGCCTTTCTATAAAAGAAAAACGATTTGTTCCTAAAGAAGATGAGAATAAAGAAAAGTTTAACTTTATAAAAGCTCTTAAAGAATTCTTTGCACTATCTCCTGAAGTTGGGAAAATCTGTTGGATGCAATTCTTCACTTGGATTGGAAATATGTGCATGATGATTTATTTCACTCAGTACTGCGTACACACAGTATTTGGGGTTCCTGATTTGGCTGACGTTTCAGAAGTTGTAAAATCAAGCTATGATTCTGCAGTTCTAGCAGGAACTAATTTCTCTTCTGTTTGTTTTGCGATATTTAATTTGGTTTGTTTTCTTGTCGCTATACCTATCGGGGTTCTATCAGTTAAGTACGGAAACAAAAAAGTTCATATAATTTCTATGTTATCAATGGCACTAGCGTTCCTTGGTATGGCTATATTCACAACAAATGTAAAACTTGTAGCTCTTTTAATGGCAATTTCCGGTATCGGCTGGGCAAGTATTTGTGCTCTTCCGTTTGCGATGCTTTCTCAGTACATAAAACCTGGAACAGAGGGATCTGTTATGGGGATATTCAATATATTTATCGCTGGTCCGCAAGTTTTTGTTTGTACGCTTGTTTCTTGGGTCATTAACAAATGCAGCTTCAATGTAATCGGAGGAGTTAATTACCACTGGGAATACACCTTCTTTATCGGTGCAATTTGCCTCATTACAGCTGCAATAATTGCTTCAAGAGTTAAAGAAAAGGTTATTGAATGACAAAAGAAAAAGGCAGGATTTTATTAATATATCCGCCTTCTCCTGTTCTTAACAGAGAAGACAGATGTCAGCAGCCTACGGAAGATTTGCTGGTAATACCACCTCTTCCGCCTACGGATTTGATGTATTTAGCCTCGATTGCCGAAATGTGCGGATTTGAAGCAAAAATTAAGGATTACAGTCAAGGTGGTGATTTTTTAAAAGAGCTAAAAGAATTTAAGCCGCACTATCTTGTTGTAAATGTTGCAACACCTACATTTTTATCCGACATGGACTGGGTAAGGCAGGCAAAAGAGATTTTACCGTCACTTAAAACGATAGTAAAAGGTGCCCCTTTTTTAACTTATAATACAAACGCTATATATGAAAATCCATTTTTAGACTATGTAATTATGGGAGAGGCTGAATTTACGCTTAGAGATATATTAAACGGTCTCCCTGACAATGAAATTCTGGGAATATGCTACCGCGAGAACTTTCAATCTGTAAAAAATGAAAAACGTCCATTTATAGAAAATTTGGACATTCTGCCTTTTCCTGCAAGACATCTGGTAGACAATTCTAAATATATAAGACCGGATAATGGGAAAGTCCAAGCTGTAATTAAAGTTGCCAGAGGGTGTCCTTTTCACTGTTTCTTCTGCTTGGCAACACCGGTTTCCGGGGCGAAAGTAAGAATGAGATCGGCAGAAAACATTATTGCAGAAATTAGAGAATGCGTCGAGAAATATAATATAAGAAATTTTTTATTCTGGTCAGATATATTTAACATTAACAGAGATTGGACTATTGATTTATGTAAAAAAATAATTGATAGCGGACTTAAGATAACTTGGTCATCTAATACAAGAGCCGATACTATGGATGAAGAGATGGCAAAAATGATGTATAAGTCAGGCTGCAGACTAGTAAGCATTGGAGTTGAAAGCGGTTCTCAAAAAATGTTAGACAACATAGGCAAAAAAATTACGCTTGATGACATTAGAAATACCGTAAAAATTCTAAAAAAGAATAAAATTAAAATTTATAATTATTTTGTAATAGGACTTCCTTGGGAAACAGAAGAGACTGTTGAAGAGACAGTTAAGTTTGCAATAGAACTTGACAGTAATTTTATAAGCTTCTACACTGCAACTCCGCTTCCTGGTACAAAGTTTTTTGCTTATGCGATGCTAAATAAGCTTGTTGAAGGAAATATGGATTTCAAAAGTGCATACTACCAACC
>CALUVP010000142.1 GCA_944324215.1 Candidatus Gastranaerophilales bacterium
TGTAATTGCATAGAAAGTTCTCTTTGATAATTTAACCTTCCGGCTCTTAGGGCAAGAAAAGGTGCTACTAATTCATTTAACCTTTCTGCCACAACATCAACAGCTTTATCCATTCTGGAAGCGACTAAAACAGTCTTTCCGTTTGCTATTAAATGCGCTGCAAGATTAACAATAGTCTGGGATTTACCTGTTCCAGGAGGCCCAAATACTGATACTAATTTTGCATTTTCAACGTTTTTTATTACATTTAGTTGCGCATCAGATAGAGATAATGGCGTCACCGGGAAAAAATCCGCCAAGGTTTTCTGCTGAGTATCGGTTGGTTTTGATTGAGTATACTCTTCATTTATAAGATTTAAAACTGTTTCTCTATAAATTCCGCTTGGCTTTTCAGCTATTTGCGTAAGCTCATGCAAAACCCCGGCAGTTACAGCAGGACGCTTTGTTAAAATTATTGCACATTGGTTAGTTAAACTTATTTTTTCTAACTTTATTGATGTTTTTTTTGAATTTTCCTCTTCTTCTATAATTTCATCAATATTTTCGGAATTTATTTTTTCGTTGTAAAAATCCTTAGTAATATTATCTTCTTTTACAATATTTTCGGGATTTAAAGATATATCAATATCAGGAACTATTGATTTTAGTGTAGTTAAAAACACATCCATTTTTTCTTGTGTTATAGGAACAGAAGGAACTACATCCAAAAGACCTTCAAGAAGCTGTTCAGTTTCATCTTCATCGTCACTTTTTTTCATAAGAGCCGTAAGAGCACCTGTATTCAGTGAAATAAATTCATCTGTCAGCATACAATTTATATTCACACCATTACGTTCCAGACGACAAGGAGAATATAGAAGTGGTGTCAAAAACTCGTTTTTTCTGCCGGTCTTAGTTTTTCCAACCAAAAATAAATAACCGTATATTAAATACTTATCTTTCTGACTCGTTTCAGATTGTATCATTAATTCTGTCAACTTTGAATCAGAACCTTCTAGGCGGATATATTCCAAACCTTGAGTAAATAATGTATCTTCTTCATTTAGAAAAATCCACTTATTATCCTTATCAGCTTTTAAATTTCTAAAAGTTGAACTCTTTACCTCTTCTCTTACACAATCATGAAGATATTGACTCAGTTTCTTTATAAAACTATTATTAAATGCTGAATTTATAGCCCTTGTAGCTTCCTGTAACATGACACCTCTCTGAAATTATTGTTAGACCAATAAACAAGAAAATACATCATGAACATTCTGAGAGTCATCTCAAATTCAACTTCCCAAACGTTATCCGTATTCCCTCTTTGGGCATTATATCATATTTTATTAGCTTTGCATACTGTCTATATAGGATGTGCAAATAAAAATCAAATATTTAGAATTTTTTCTACATATTCTTTCAATGGTAAAGGAAGTCCTTTGGGAATATTATCCAACGGATTTTTTATTGGATTTAGTTTTGAATCTAGCGAATTTATGGTAATTTTGCTCATAAGCTCTGCAAAGAATTCTGAGTACAAGCAGGTTTTACCAGCATACTTACTTACAAATTTGCAAACCTGTTCACGAATTTGCGGATTTAAAAGAAAATTTGTAATTACATCCTTTTCCTGGGTAATATATAGTCCATTTGCTTCTGGTTTATAATATTTTGCCCTTAAAACAGGGCATTTACCTTCATACCCGTATTTTTCATATATCAAATTGTTTTGTATACAATGAAACCATTCATGAAAAAAAGTCTGAAGAAAATGAGAAGAACTCATATTATTTAACAACGCATTAATTGTTGTATTTATGCTTTCAAGGATTGGAAACTTCAATAAAGAATTATTAAAAAACAGAGATGTGCCTATAAATGGACCTTCCCCATTTAGAACACACTTGGTATCAGTAATGCAAAAACCACGACATTTTTCTAAAGTATCACAAACCAAATTTTTATCATCATATGCCCTTATGGAAAATGGAAGAAAATCAAATGGTAATTTATATTTTCCCGATATCTCATTTAATATATTCGCGACTAATACAGAACTACCACTTATAAATTTATTATTCAAAAATCTTGCATCAACACCAACTGAAGAAAAATCTTCTTCCACCTTTTTTACATTTATATTTCTAAAATCATTTAAAATTTTAGGAGTCAATCCACCTTTGAAGCTTTGTACCTTATTTACATTGATTTCCATATTGTTATAATACCGTCTAAAAAAATAATTTTTGTTTTATTTAATATTTTTTTACAAAAAAGTTGTAATTTTATTCGTTAGAATGTAGAATGGAAAAAATTGTAAAGGAGGATATATGAAAATTACACAAATTAATGCAGAAACTAAAACCAACAATATGGAAACTACCGGCAATGTAGATTTTAAGGCTATAAAATTAAATCGTTCATCATTAAAAATGGCTAAACCGCTTGAAAAAGACGTACTGGAGCTTAAAGGCAAACTGCCTAATAATAAACAGGCTAAAAGCAACAAGTACTTTGGTGGATATAATCCTTATGGCAACGACAACAACAATTATCACAACACTGAAAAAACAGATGCAATTGTAGCAGGTATAGGTGTTGCTATCGGCATAGCATTATCTTTGCTATAAGAAACTAATAAATTTCTATACTCAATTGCAGATAAATGAATATTACCTGCAATTGAGTTACCTAAAAATATGTTGCTTTCTTTAAGTAGTATTTTTTATTGCAAAATAAATCCATATCTCAATTTCTGCTTCACAGACAATACCAAAGTTTTTGAATTAAATATTCGATAATTTATTTTTAGAAACTATTTAAAATCAAGATACAGTAATCAAAGGAGTAAAAAAAAATTCCTATATGTTATCCTTATACCAGATAGGAGAAAGTTATGAAAAAGTTTTTTGTGTTTTTAGTGTTATTAATAGGTATTCCATTTGTTTTTGCGAATGAACAAGCCCCAAGTACTACACCACAGAATATTAATTTTGAAAACTGCACAAAGATTTTTGCAGTTAATAAAGAAAAACTTTTCTATCTAACTCTGGCTTCACTGTCTGCAAACCGATTTTTGATAGACGAAGTTCAAACTTCAAACGGATACGTTGTTTTTACAGTAAACCGCAACCAATATCTTGCAACTATTGCTGGTGTTGATAGCACTAATGCAATTCTCAAGATAACTCCTTGCAATAACATATATAATTTCCCTCCGGGAATTTTAACAAACACTTTTAAATACATTGACTTAAATCTAAACTCAGACATTAAAAGCTAACTTAATATAAGATTAAGCAAATTGAGGAAGAGGTCTTATTCTGAAAAAAACGATAATATTTTTACTTACAATAGTTTCTATACTAACTCTTACAGCCTGCTCGATAAGAAAAGATCATGAACCTTTGACTGTAACCTTTTGGACATTACAAATGGGGGACTTTTCCGGATACATGTACAAAGCAATCCGAGATTACGAAAAAGAACACCCAAATATTCATATTAATTGGATTGATGTACCATTTTCAGAAGGGGAAAAAAGAACTCTTGCGGCAGTAATGAGCAATAACCCTCCTGATTTAATCAACCTTAATCCTGATTTTTCTGCGCTTCTTGCTCAAAAAGGAACGTTAGAAGAAATCAACGAAGAAGCAGTAAGCGAATTTAATCCTGAAATTATTAACGCATTAAAATATAACGACAAATTATACTCAATTCCTTGGTATGCAACAAGTGCAGTAACAATTTATAACAAAGATTTATTCAACAAGTCAGGAATTATAAGACTTCCTAAAACTTATAAAGAGTTGGCTGCTATTTCTGAAAAAGTTAAAACTAATACCGGAGCGTACGCCTACCTTCCGACAATTACTGAAAACGATACCATGGTAAAAATCCTGAACAAATACGGTATCGCAGAGCCGGAAGATTTTCCGCGTGCTCAAAAAGTTTTTGAAATGTTTAAAGATTTGTATCAAAAAGATCTTATTCCTCAAGAGAGCATAACATTTACTCATAGAGAGGCTCTTGAACAGTATATGGCAGGTAAAATTATTTTTTATCAAGGCGGGGCAAATTTCCTCACTATGATTAAAGAAAATGCGCCATCAATTTACCAAAATACTGATGTTACAGAGCAAATTAAAGGACCTTTGGGACAAAATGATTTTTCGGTTATGAATTTTGTAATTCCTCTGAGAGCAAAACACAAAAAAGAAGCTCTGGATTTTTGTCTTTATCTTACAAATGCCGAAAATCAACTTGAACTTGCTAAATTAACAAATGTTATAGCTACAAATTCTGAAGCTTTAAGTAATAGCTTCTATAATGATACCTCCACTCTTGAAGCAAAAGCTCGTTCTATTAGCGCAAAACAAATTAACAGAATAATACCGCAGCTAAAACAAAGAAGAAATCAAAAAGAAATTAATACACTTGTAAATACAGCGGTACAATCCGCTCTCTTAAATAAAAATTCTATTGACAATCTACTTTCAGAGCTCGAACAAAACATTTCATATATCGAAAATTAGGATTATTTACTCCCAAAATACTATAAAAGCTCTTAAATTGTATACATTTATATCTGTTTATTTTATAATTCTACTAATAATAGAATAAGTGAGGATAGATAATGTTAAAAGATTTTTTCTTAAATGAAGTAGAAAATGCAATAATAAAAGCAATAGATGATAACAAATTAGGTCAAGCAAGCGAGTATAAAAGAGGTTCTCTTCTTGTAGAAAAGCCTAAAAACCCTGATTTTGGTGATTTTGCGGTCAACGTATCGTCTCTGGCGCGTTCCGCTAAAATCGCACCGCCTATGATTGCAAATACTATTATTGAATACCTTTCAAAAAAGGATTATTCTGTGTCGGTAGTTGGTGGGTTTATCAATTTCAAGATAGAAAATTCTCTTTTAGCGAATGCCATAGAAGAAATTTTAGCTAAAAAAGAAAACTACGGACGTCCTGAAAAAATTGAAAAAGAAAGAATCTTATTAGAATATGTTTCCGCAAACCCAACCGGACCTTTCCACATAGGACACGGGCGCTGGGCTGCGATGGGAAGCGCGCTTGCAAACCTTTTAAAATTCTATGGGCACGAAGTTTATCAAGAATTTTATATTAACGATGCAGGAAGCCAAATTCATAAATTAGGTAATTCTCTTAAAATACGTGTTCAACAGGAACTTGGTGAAAATGTTGATTTCCCGACTGATGAAGTTGAAAGAAAGAATTACTATCCGGGCGATTACTTGATTCCTGTTGCAAAAAAATATATTGAACAAAATCCTGAAATTACCTCTGATAAACTTGATGTAAAAGCCCTTTAAGAAATTAAAAAAAAAGAAATGGAAGATTGTCAGAAAAAACTTTTGGAAGATTTTAGAGTAAATTTCGACAATTTTTATTCAGAACTTGATTTGCATAACTCCGGTAAAGTTGAAGAAAGTTATAAAGAACTTATGTCAAAAGGTATGCTCTATGAAAAAGACGGAGCAATGTGGTTTAAATCTTCCGAATTTGGAGATGACCAAGATAGAGTAATTAAGAAGGCTGACGGTTCTAACACTTACCTTACAGCAGATATTGCATATCACGCTGATAAGCTAAGACGTGGTTTTGACAGATTGATTAACATCTGGGGAGCGGATCATCACGGCTATGTTGCACGTGTAAAAGCATCTTTGGAAGCTTTGGGATATGATCCTAACAAATTGGAAGTTCTTTTGGGACAATTAGTTAATCTTGTGATTAACGGCGAAGAAGTTCGGATGGGTAAGCGTAAAAATATGGTTACTTTGGATGACTTGATTGAAGAAGTTGGAATAGATGCTACGAGATATTGGATGGAAATGAGAAATATCGATATGACACTTGATTTCGATATTGAACTTGCAAAACGTTCTACAGATGAAAACCCTGTTTTCTATGTTCAGTATGCTCATGCCAGAGTCTGTTCAATTCTTAGAAATGCTGTTAACGACAAAATTAATCCTGAAAACGGAGAAAAAATAAAAGCTCCTATGAGTAAGGAAGAATTAGATAATTTAATTAATAATTTTGACAAAAATATCATTCTAAAAACTGCAAATTCTGCAAAATCTTTAATCTTAAAATTAGAAGAATTTAAGTCTGTAATAGCTTTATCTGCACAAAACAGAACAGTTTATACAATTTGCAGATATGTTCAAGAGCTTGCTGCTGAATTTCATTCTTTCTACAACTCAAATAGAGTAATTTGTGATGATATGGATTTGATGAAATCAAGATTAGCATTGATGGTGGCTATTAAAATTACACTTAAGAATGCTCTTGATATTCTTGCTGTTTCAGCTCCAGAAAAAATGTAAGAAAGAGAATACTTTTGAATTGGTTAAATAGTGAAACTGATTATACAAAAATTGATACAAAGTATAAAGTAGTCTTTGTAATAGTAGTATTATTTTTCTTTATAAAGAACATTGGTTTTGATGAGACCGTATTACGTAATGTAGAAATGGAACCTTTCTCGGAACCTGTTCAGATTGAAATAGAGAATGCCAAACCTTTTATGCATAAAGTGAAGGACGGTGTTGCGGAAATAACACCGATTGCGCATTATAAAATATACGGACGGGTATATGCAAAACATTTTAGACCCTCTAAAATGTGGGCAGCGGCAGTTTACCCATACGACGTTTCGATAGGGTTTGGTGATTTTAGACATAAAGAAGTCTACAAAGCTGTAAAAGTAAGAATGGTATCTACGGTTTCTTATTGTTCATATAGCGGAACTGCGTGGAGAAAACATATTTCCAAGTATTTTAAAAATAAAGGCGGTATTGAACACGCTTTTACTAACAATCACTTATGTCCGGCGAATAAAAACGTAAACAGGGGCATTAGAAAACTTAAAAAGAAAGATATTGTTTATTTGGAAGGTTACTTAGTAAAATACAAATTTTATGGAAAAAACGGCAGATTTGAGCAGGGAGTTTCAAGTACGGATAGGAATGATAAAGAATCTTTTCGCGGGAACAACGGAAGCGGTTCTTGCGAACAAATTTTTGTTACAAGAGTTGTTTCCAGACACGGAGATTTTAGATAAAATAACTAATAATTATAATCTCTTAACGGAGGTCTTGAGTTATCAAATTCTCCATATAAATTGTTCTTTTTTGTCTTTTTTATATCTAATGGTTGGTATAAACTTTGATCTTCTAAGGTTTCAATTTCTTGTTTTTTAAAATTAATATTAAATATATTCTTCTCTTTTGCAGAAGTCTCAACAGATTTTGAAACAGGTTCTTGGATTTCAATATTCTGTTTATTCTCCAAAATCGGTTCAGCTTTAACTTCCAACTGTTTTTGAAGCTCTTTTTCTTTTGCTCTTTCTATAGCTTTTTGTTTTCTTTCTTCCTTATAATTATTATACTTTTCTTTTGTATCTTCTATTGTATTGTCAACTTTTGTTTTTGCAGCGTTATAATCTTTGCTGCCTTCCTTATGCCATCTCCTGTATTTTTTCGTAAACACATTATCAAAATTGCCCATATCATAATAAATTTGTTTTGTTTCTTTGTCATAAACACTAGGAGGCAGAATACTTTTTTGAACACTTTGAGCAATTTCTGGACAAAGCATTCTTGAATAATCTCTAATTTTTTGTAATTGTTCAGTTTGCGGAGATGGTCCACGAGTTATAATTCTATTTTCTACAACACTTATTGTTTTATAAAAAGTGTTTGACCATAAAACACTATTATTCTGGGTATCAACTAACACAGCATAAGTACAAATCTTATAAGCTGGATCAACAACCGTAGCCCCTGGTATATTTAAAAAATCCCACAAAGTCCTTCTTAAAATATAGTTTTCTGAATCTAAATATGAAGTAATTAGAAGAGCATATCTTGCCTGAGACTTATTGGCAATCTTCTTTAATTGTACAAAATCTACATTATAAGATGTCTTAAATTTATTAGACATAGCCTTCGCCGGATTATAAAGATAAGGGCTACTTTTTAGCAAAGCTCTTTCTTCACTAACCGTAGGAGCTTTGATATAATCAGTTTGGTTTAATAGATTAACAACTTCATTTGCAAAAAATTCCGCAGCGACATTATAGATATAAGAATCTAATGCCGCATTTTCAGTAACAATATTGTCAGGCAAAACAACAACTTTGTACTGTTCAGCCATAACAAACGGCGAAAATAATATAACTATCCCAGCTGCTAATATTTTTAACAAATCTCTCACGATAGAATTATATCATAATAACATTAAACATCCAAGTATTAAGTATACTACTGTACATGTTATCGCTTTATTGGTATTATAAGTATTATCATAATGAAACAAATTTTTAATAAATATATAATTACAATAATAATTTTCTATATAATATGGATATTTGCATTGCCTTTTCTGTTTACCAAGGCAATTCCGGAAGTTTGCGAGAATATTTCACACAATTCTAATTATGAGATAAATATAGAGCATCCGCAATTAATTCTAACTCCACTTCCGACAGCAAAAGTTAAAGCTAAAAATATTGAAATTAAATCTAAAAAAGCTCAAGATTTTACACAAGTAAGCGACTTTGAAATTTCTTTAAGGCTTCTTCCGCTTCTTTCCGGAAAACTTCATATAAACAAAATATCTGCGTCGAGAATAGATATTTATTCTGTTTTAAATAAAGAGCTTCAACTTGATAAAAATTTTCTCAGCAGTTTGAACAAGACAAAAATTAAGTGTAAAGAATTTAATATACAAGAAATTTCTATAAAAATAAAACAATCAAATGTCAAAGAGCCTGTAATTTATACTGCAAAAAATATATATTACAAAAAGAATGCAAGAGCATTAAAATGTAACATTCAGAGTGAATTAAACATAAAGAATTCCATTTCAGAAGCAAATATTAATTTATATTTGCCTAAAAACAATAATGTTGCAAGAAGTATAGTTGAGGTAAAATTTGATAATTTTGATTTAGCACCACTTGGAGAGTATTTGAAACAATATCTTCCAAATGACTTAATTAATATAACAGGTGTTGTAGACATTCGAGTAAACAAGAAAAATCTTGTAGCAACGCTTGAAAATTGTTCAGTAATAATGAAAGATAGTGCAAAGTCCATTATTTTTCCAAAGAAATTACAAATAAATTCAAACTTTAACATAACAAGCAAAGAAATAGATTTTGAAACAATCGACATAAAAGCTCCAAACATAAATTCAACAGTGAGCGGTAAAATTTCCAATTATCTTGATAGGTCAATAACCTTATTAGATCTTAATGTATGCCTGAATAAATCCAGAGTAGAAGATATGGTAAATATGTTACCACCTCTGGTTGTAGAAGAATTCAATATCTATAAATTAAAAAAATACAAATTCTACGGAGATGTGATCGGCAATTTTTCAATCAAAGGTGATATTTATGAGCCGGATGTAAATGGTGAAGTTTTTATCAATAATGGAATTCTCATAAAACCAATAAAAAATGCCGGTGGTGCTACTGTAAAATTGGATTTTACAGGTAAATATCTGACTTATGACGTGGATGTTCCGGCAGGAGGCCCTGAAAGAGTCTGGGTAAAAGGTGGGGTTGAGCTTTATAACGTAAGATACGCAGATATGCGAGTTTGGAGTACAAAGAAAGTAGATTTACAAACTGCTGAAGAAAAAGTTTTGCCTATTCACGAAATTTTAAACTTTGTAATCGGTCCCGTACCTATAATGGACGTAAAAGGTGACGGTAATATTGATATAGTAGTAAAAGGTAACAGAAAAGATCCGCACGTTTGGGGTGTACTTAATTTCAACAATGTAAAAACTTTTTTCAATGAAATTCCTGATATGGTACTTACGAATGCGCAGGCTGTTTTAAGTTTTGACGACCAAAATGCAGTTTTTCAAACAAAAAAAGGTTTAGTAAACGGTGTACCGATAAGCATAAACGGAACTTGTAATCTTTTTGGAAAATTTGATTTTGATGTTAAATCAAATTCGCAGGATATCGCTTATTTATACCATGCCCTCGAAACATCAACAATGATTGATGATATCAAAAAAATGCTGCCTAAACTTGATACCTGCAAAGGGCCTGTTAACTTAAGCTTGAAGGTTTTTGGATCAATTATAGATGTAGAAAACATCAAATTCAATCAAAACTTTTTCTCTAAAGGAGAAATTAAGCTACTTGGTAATACATTCGGTATGCAAGGGGTTAAAATTAATGATACCAAAGGAAAAATTGATTTTGACGGAACTTCCGCAAATGCTAATATAGATGCGCTTATCGGAAACTCGAAAATATCTGCAAGAGCGGACGTTAAAAATAATATTGCAGATGCCTCCATCACAATACCAAGATTGAACGTAAACGATATTATAGCTGCAAACCAAGAAATAAAATCTGATTTCGGGAATATTCTAGTAAGTGTTAATGCTAAATACAAAGGTCAAATTGACATTATAGAATATGATAAAGCAAAATTTGAAGCGAAAATTCTCGGAACATTACCGCATAACAAACTAAAAATATCAAATGGTGTAATATCCTTACACGATGATAAATTAAAAATTTCTAATCTAAAAGGTAATATTGTGGATTCTCAAAGCTCTTTTAACATCAATCTGGATGCGAATAATGTCTCTCAAAACCCTAAAATAAACGGACTTATTCAGCTTAAATCTTTTGATTTATCTATATTTAATGTAATAAGTCAATATTCCTTTATTCCAAAAGAACTTAAAGATATCGAATTCAAAAACGGTAAAATAAATACCAACTTTAAAATTCATAACAATAACATGAACTCATATACCAACCTTGGCGGTCTGGTTCTGGTATACAAACCTCTAAATCTTCCGATAAAGATTTTAAACGGAAGTTTAATGCTTAGAAACAACGATTTAAGACTCAACAAATTAAATCTTCTTGCAGATAATATGCCTATACTCTTAGATGGTGTTATCAGCAATATCTTTGAAAAACAAAATTTTGATATGTACATAAACTCAAAACCTAAACAAGATTTTATAGACAAATACATAAACAAAAATCAAATATATCCTGTAAAAATCAAAGGTGATATTGTTTACACACTAAGACTAAAAGGAGTTAGAGATAATTTTGACGTAAAAGCTGATGTAAACATGGCTCCTGATTCAAGCATATACCACCTAGGAGCAACCGTTGGTGATGTTGAAAACGCTATTGTTCTTAATTTAGAAACCAAAATTATCAAACAAAATATTCTTAAAATAAAAGAATTTTCTTATGACAAAATCATATCTTCACTTGGAAGTCGCAGTACAAGATTAAATATGCTAAAAGCTAAAGGCGGTATTGAGGTTTACAAAGATGATTTGGTATTCCACGATTTATACATAAAAACTCAAAACCCTACAGATGCAAGAATATTCAATATAATTTTCAGAAAACCAAACATTAAACAAGGTCAATTTACATCTGATCTAAGATTTAACGGCAGATTATCAAATCCTAGATTGTCAGGTGATTTTCATATTTTTGAAACAAACATACCTTTTTTAGATACTACAATGAAAAATATAACCTTTAAATTCAAAGATAAAACAATAGATTTAACTTCCAAAGGAGAAATTTTAGGTAATGATGTTAGTGTAAATGCTGTATTAAAAAATAAACTTACTTCACCATATTATGTTGAAAGAGCAAATATTTATACAAAAGTATTTGATTTAAATTATATTATTGAAAAATTAAAATTGTCACAAGTAGATAACTATCAAACATTTGAATCCTTTGAAGGTGCTGATTTATCTTCAATAATAATAAAAGATATGAATTTAAACGCAGATAATATTTATTTAAGGAATATCGTCGCAAAAGATTTTAAAGCTAAAGTTACAATGAATGACAAAAAAGTCTTAAATGTAAATGATTTTACTTTTAGTATTGCAGAAGGCATATTAAACGGAAAATTCAATTATAATATAGCCAACAACAATACAACTCTTGCCTTAAAAGCCAAAGACATTAATGCTAACGATTTAACATTTGCCCTGTTTGACTTAAACAATCAAATATATGGAGATTTAACAGGAGATATCAATCTTTCTTGTAACGGCACTGACTTCGAAAATTGTATGAAAACCCTGAACGGCAAAACAACCTTTAGTGTAACCGACGGCAGAATGCCAAAATTAGGTTCTCTTGAATACCTTCTAAAAGCCGGAAACTTAATCAAGGGAGGAGTCACAAGTATTTCAATAAACAGTGTTATAGATATCATTACACCACTTAAAACCGGAGATTTTTCTACAATAAAAGGAAAAATAAATATAAAAGACGGTGAAGCTGATAAAATAGAAATCGCAACCAAGGGAAAAGATTTAAACTTATTTATTACAGGTAAATACAATTTCTCTACAGCAAACGCTAATATGGAAGTTTTTGGGCTACTCTCCAAAAAGATTTCAACAATGTTCGGTCCAATCGGAAACTTGTCATTAAATACTTTATTTAACGCAATCCCTGGAGTCGATTTATCAAAAGACAGCAAACTACTGGAGCACATAAACAGAATCCCCGGAATAGAGCTTTCAAGCAAAGCTTATCGAAAATTTGTTGCCGAAATCAAAGGTAATATTAATGGAGATGATTACGTCACAAGCTTCAGGTGGATTAACTAAAAGCTAGAAATTTACATTGGCAATTCGCCATTTTCAATAATAAATTCCTGAGCTGCCTGCAAATTATTGTTAAATCTTTCTCTAAAAGAAACAATGGTATTTGCAAACTCTTCAGAATATCCAAATTCATCTATAATTTCTTGAGCACTCATATCATTAGTAGCAATTGCCATTGTAGCTTTAGTGCTTTCACTCCTAGTAATATTATTTTTAGAATCATTTAATTGTGCCATAGCCATTAGATAAGCAGCAGCTTCATCAGAAGACAACGACATATTCTTGTCCTTATCTAAAACTCCTATGTTCAATAAAATTGATACAAACTTTTCTGCATCATCTGTACCGTATAAAGCATCGCCCTCTTGTGGCAAATTCATTGCATTATAATTTTTGAATTCATCTACAACACCTAAAGCTTTTTTTCTTGCAGCCAAAGATGACATTCCTTTTCTTTCATATTGAGCTGTTAATTCTGTAAGAAATAGTTCATGAGCATCAATTTGTCCGTTTCCATCTTGATCCATAGTTTCAACATACTCTTTACCAAATTGTTTATACATTGAACGTAATTCATCAACAGTTTTTGCTTTTGAACAATCACTTTCATATTCTGCGAGTCCGTCTTTTTCTAAGACCTGTTTTTCAAAATTTTGGAACCTTAAACCTTTTGTATAATTTACAATTCTTTCTTGTAAAACTTCATCATTTGTCTCTATATTGTTTTGCTTATTGTATATACAAATCATTTCATATTTTGATTTGATTTTTGCCATATCTTCTTCACTGATATTATCTATATTAATACCGGAATTCGTTAAAATAGTCTTTATTTTTTCTTCAGCAACTTGAGCATTTTCTTCGGTTAGTGTTTCAACCGAAGGCTTTTCTGTTATTTTTTCTTCAGGTTTTGCATCTGTAATACCTAAACTTTTTTTAGCTAAATCCACAATCTGTTGCCAAGCATTTTTAGATATTTGATAATTACCTTCTTGGACAACGTAGTTCTTATTATTTTTGATATCGGAATCATCACCGGAATATTGTTTTTCAGAAGTAGCATTATCGTTTTTTATAACATTAAATACAGAATTCCATTCGCTCAAATTGAATTTGACATCTTGATTTAATTCCTTGTCAAGCTGCCTGTCTATTGCTTGTGATAATCCATCACCACTTTTTATACTTATATTTATAATATCCGGTGCCATATATATACAAAGTTTATATAAAATTTTAAATTTACATTTTCATCCGAATCTTTACAAAATTTTACATATTGCTTTCAAAAAAAAACTTTTATGTGTATAATTAAGTGTAAAAATTACAATAGAAGATAGGAATATAAATGGCACTAAATTTTCAAGATTTAATACTTAATTTATCAAGATTTTGGTCAGACTATGGTTGTATCATTCAACAACCTTATGATATAGAAAAAGGCGCATCTACAATGAATCCTGCGACTTTTTTGAGAGCCTTGGGGCCTGAACCTTGGTCTACCGCGATGGTAGAGCCTTGCAGACGCCCTACCGATGCAAGATATGGTGAAAATCCTAACAGATTAGGTCATTATTTTCAGTACCAAGTGATTTTAAAGCCATCTCCTGATAATGCACAAGAATTATATTTAAAAAGTTTAGAAGCAATGGGAATAGATCTTTCCAAGCACGATGTAAGATTTGTAGAAGATAACTGGGAATCACCTACTCTTGGTGCAGCAGGTGTAGGCTGGGAAGTTTGGTTAGACGGAATGGAAATTACTCAGTTTACTTATTTCCAACAAGTCGGCGGTTTAGAAGTTAAGCCGGTTGCTTTAGAAATTACATACGGCCTTGAAAGAATCGCTATGTATATTCAAAATAAAGAATCCGTATTTGATATTATGTGGAATAATACCTTAAAATACGGTGACATTTATCTCCAAAATGAAATTGAACAATCAAAATATAATTTTGAATATTCTGACGCTGACAGATTATTCAAGTTATTTGACGCGTATCAAAAAGAAGTCGATAATTGTATAAATGCAGAATTAGTTTTACCTGCTTATGATTATGTGTTGAAATGTTCACATACTTTTAACCTTCTTGATGCAAGAGGTGTAATCAGTAAAGATGAACGTATCAATTTTATCAATAGAGTAAGAACCATGGCATCTGCTGTAGCAGAGTTGTATGTCAAACAACGCGAAAAACTTGGTTTCCCTCTTTTAAACAAACAAATCATTACAAAATAAGCGTAATATATTGATTGTTAGATAAAGAAAGGTGACAAATGACAGAAAAAAAATCTTCTTTGCTGATTGTTCATGTTATCAAGAAAATGCTAACATTAAAGAATCTTGATGACGCTATCGCAGGAGCTCAAAAAGGAGGTCTAGAAAAGACTCTAGGAGTTTGGGATTTAATTATTTTAGGAGTCGGCGCAATTATTGGTTCAGGAATTTTTGCAATTGTTGGTATTGCTGCTGCAGGAAGCCCTGACGCTTCCAGTCCCGGTGCAGGTCCGGCTTTGGCTATATCAATGGTAATTGCAGCAATTGCTTGTGTTTTTTCTGCATTATGTTACAGTGAATTTGCAACAATGATTCCGGTTGCAGGCGGAGCTTATGCTTATACTTTCGCAACTTTAGGCGAGTTTGCAGCCTGGATTATCGGTTGGATTTTAATGCTTGAATATGCTATAGGATTTATTGCTGTAGCTTGTGCCTGGACAAATCACTTTTTACAATTTATTAAGGGTTTCTCCAGTGTGCTTCCTGCTTGGCTTGTTAATCCGCCTTTATGGTTAGTTAATGATTACAGATCTGCAGTAAATGCTTATAATATGCAGGGAATTGATTATCATACTGCAATTCCGCATTTTGCCGGAATTCCTTTCTGTATTAATCTTCCTGCTATCATAATGATTGCAATTATTACTGCAATATTGGTTAAGGGTACTAAAGATTCCGCAAAAATGGCAGGAATTATGGTTGCCGTTAAACTTGGTGTAATTGCATTATTTGTACTAACAGGAATGTTTTATATAAGACCTGAAAACTGGACACCATTCGCACCAAATGGTTTTGAAGGTGTATTTATGGGTGCTTTTATAATATTTTTTGCATATATTGGATTTGACGCTTTGGCGACAGCTGCTGAAGAATGCAAAAATCCTCAAAGAGATTTGCCGATTGGGATTTTGGGTTCTTTAGTTGTTACTACTGTTGTTTATGTTTTAGTTGCATTGGTTTTAACGGGTATGCAACCTACAAGCGGAACAGCAATTCCTGAAGGTTTATTTAAAGCTCCGATGGCGTTTGCAATGTCTGCAGTTCATCAAAATTGGGTTGCCGGGTTAATTTCTATTGGTTCACTTGCCGGACTAACTTCTGTTCTTCTTGTTATGCACATGGCTGCAACAAGGGTGCTTTATGCGATGAGCAGAGACCATTTTATACCAAGCGTTTTCCAAAAACTTCATCATAAGTTTAATACTCCTCATATTCTTACAATTACTGTTGGTATTGTTGGAGTATTGGGAACTTCAATTTTAGATTTGAATGTAGCAGCATCATTATGCAATTTTGGAACATTTACTTCTTTTATAATTGTATGCGTTGCAATTTTGATACTAAGAAAAGTTGACCCAGACAGACCAAGACCTTTTAAAGTACCATTCTGTCCTTGGTTTCCTCTTGCAGGAATTGCTTGCTGTGGCGGACTAATGATATTTTCTATGATGGTTGCAAAGGGTGATACGGCAAAATTATCTTCTGAAATGTTTGTTGTATGGATTATAATGGGTGCTTTGATATATGCAACTTATGGGTATGGAAAAAACAGAAAAATTGAAGAGCTGGCGAAAGAAAAAATAGCGGTTGAAAATGAAAAAGTTGAATACAGTACTAAGTAATTTAATAAAATGTAAGAGCCCACAGGAATTAATTGAAGCAGGCGAAAATTCCGGTCTTAAAAAGACTTTAGGAGTTTTTGACTTGATAGTTCTTGGAATAGGTGCTGTTGTTGGAACAGGAATTTTCACGATTATCGGAAGTGCTATTGTTGGAAGTTCTGACGGAGCAGGTGCAGGTTCTGCGGTTATAATTTCCATGGTATTAGCTGCAATAGCGAGCGTTTTTTCAGCATTATCTTACTCAGAAATTGCTGCAATGATGCCGGTTGCCGGAAGTGCTTACACATACACTTACGCTACGATGGGCGAATTTATGGCCTGGATGGTAGGTTGGATTTTAATGCTTGAATATGCTATCGGTAACATTACAGTTGCAAGCGCTTGGACAGGATATTTTGTACAATTTTTAAAAGGTTTCAAACATATACTTCCGGCTTTTATTGTTAATTGCCCTCTCTGGTTAAGAAACGATTACAGAACTATGTATGAAATTTGTAATAAATATGGGTGGAACGTACACGACAAAATGCCTTTCATACATTTTCCATTTGGATTTGAAATCCCTGTTGCAGTAAATGTTCCAGCTATAGCTATTGTTCTTTTACTTACTATTTTACTGGTTAAGGGAGTTAAAGAATCAACCAAAGTTGCAACCATTATGGTTGGTGTTAATATGTTTATCATTTTATCCTTCGTTGTTATGGGCGCATTCTATATCAAGCCCGAAAACTGGACTCCTTTCGCACCAAACGGATTAGAGGGAATTTTTACGGGAGCTTTTGTTATATTCTTTGCTTATATTGGATTTGATGCAATTTCTACTGCTGCAGAAGAAACAAAAAATCCGCAAAGAGATTTACCTATAGCAATTATGGGAACTTTAGCCATTTGCACTATTTTATACATTTGTGTTGCACTTGTTCTGACAGGAGTTGTTCCCATAAATGCAATTGACACGCAAGCACCGCTTGCTCACGCTATGAGATTTATCGGAGTTAACTGGTACGCAGGATTAATTTCTATGGGTGCTTTATGCGCTCTAACTTCTGTTCTTTTAATTTATCAACTTGGAACTACAAGAATTCTTTTTGCAATGAGCAGAGACAATTTCTTGCCTAAATCTTTAAACAAAATTCATAAAAAATTTAAAACTCCACATATCTTGACTTGGATTTCCGGATTAATTGTTATTATTTGCGCACTGTTTATGGACTTGAATATTTCTGCTGAACTTTGTAATTTCGGAACATTTACTTCGTTTATAATTATATGTGTAGCTTTACTTATTTTGAGAAAGACTGAGCCTGATAGAGAAAGACCTTTTAAGGTTCCCTTCTGCCCATGGTTCCCAATAATTGGCATTCTTACTTGTCTCGGACTAATGTATTGTAAATTTAGCGCAAAAGCTACATCTGCATTTTATTTCATAATATGGTTGCTTGTCGGAATTGCAATTTATGCAGGCTACAGCTACAGAGAAAAAAGAATAGAAGAAAACGGTGAAAATTAAAGATTTACTATAAATAAAGTATGCTTTTTCGCTCATAAATGTTATAATCCATATTATGAGAATTGTAACAAATAAAGAGCTTAGCAGTTATAAAGTATTACCTTTCGATTTATATACAGAAAATAAAGGAAAAATTCTTGAAGCAGGAGAGGTTTTAACGCCAGGGAAGCTTATCATGCTCAAGAATTACGTTAAAATATACACAGAAGAATTTAACAACGAAGAAACAGCTAATAACAATGAAAAAGATAACAATGACACACCTTCTCAGCTTTTAAATTTTTCCTATGAAGGGCTTGATGCATCCGATTTTGAAACCGTTATTAACAAAGACGGGTATGTTAAAACCGAGACTCAAGTTAAAATCAAATATTTTTATAAAAGAATATTAGATTTATTTATACAAGGTTATTACGAAGAAGGATTATTAAAACTCAACACCCTTGTTGGGATTTTAAAAACAGAAGTTTTTAAACAAATTAACAAATCTGGTAAAGGTTCAAAAATAAGATTTTTAGGAGAATATGAGCTCTGCCATCCCTTAAATGTAGCAATTGTATCAGGCTTAATTGCAAAAAAACTTGATTATTCAGCACTCTCTATCGATCAAGTGATTTTGGCAGGACTTCTACACGACATTGGAAAATTAAAAATTGAACTTGCAGACTCTCAAGCTTTGCTCACAATGAATGAAGATGAAGTTAAAGCACATCCTATTATTGGATACAAAATAATAAAAGAAGATTTTGAACTACCCGAAGAAATTGCAAAAGTTGCTTTGGAACACCACGAAAATAATGACGGTTCCGGATATCCTAAAGGTTTGTCAAGTGATTATATATCTGAATATAGTCAAATTATAAATGTTGCTAATTATTATGATAACCTTGCTTTTAATAGGACCCACATTCTTGTTATGAATAATAAAGAAGCTCTGAGAACTATGCTTGAAGTCGGAACAAAAAGGTTTTCGGCTAGAATGCTTTATACTTTTATACACATGTTTAATTATGATGATTCTAAAAGCTTCAATGATATGGTAATTTAGGTAATTGCATTTTTTGTAAGATTAATGAATTCTATATTTGTATTACAATTATAGGATTTTTTAATATGAATAAAGCAGAAGAATTTAGGAAAATTATGAATATCAGCAATACTGATAGGGTTATAATATTAACCAACCATTATCAAATTGTGGGCAAAGTTTATGAGTGCGAAGAATGTAATAGGGAATGTTTTATCAACCTTACAAATGCTTCTTTGTGTTTGATAAATGACGTATATGATAACCAGACTTGCGATAACTATACAAGTTCACACTATGATTGGCTTCACATTAATTTTGATAAAGTTGTAGCTTTTTCTTTCAAGGGGTAAATCATAAGGGGTAAATCATAAGGGGTAAATCATAAGGTAAATTTTTTCGTTATAAAATTTGCTTTCTTAATCTTCATAAATTATTTGCAAAGAAAAACCGGACTTTCATCCGGCGTATCCCTATATTACTTAATCGTAGTTTACTTAATCGTAAATTATACTCCCATCATATAAACTTATTTAATTACAGTAAAGAACTTGAATTCAGCAGGCATCAACTTTCCAAAAGAAAGCGAATTTGTAGCCGCAACAAATTTTTCTTCCATATAATCAGTTCCATCAAATCTGAATTCTGAAACTATTGAATAATCGCAAGAAAGTTCTATTGTTTTGTCAAAAACTTCTCTGCCTTCTCTGACCTCATTTCTACTATTTCCATTTTCTTCTACAAGAAATTTTTCAGTAGGTGAATTGTAATTTGCAACAACAAGAATCGAATTCTTCAACCCTTCTTTTTGTATTTGCCAAACAACAAAACCATCATCATCTTGTCTTATAACATGAGCTTCTCCATCAGTTATGATAGGACATTTTTTAACAAATCTATCCAGAGCATCAAATTTTGCGTAGAAATCATAGTCTTTTTCCCGCTTCATTGACACTTCGTTTCCAATAATATACTCCATACCCGTCTTTGTAAAAGATTCATCTCCATCAATATACATTACAGGTCTTTGAGCATTCTTTCCACCTGGTAAAAACTTGTATTTAAACCATTTGAATAACGCTCCCTGCTGTCCTAATTGACCTGGATATCTATCTATAGCTTCAAATTCACCATCTTGATTGTTATAAGTTTTTAGAATAGAAAGCGGAGTTGACACTTTGGATGAGGTGTTATAATTTGCTAAATTCAAATTATCTTCCGCAATAGCTTCAGGAGTTTTGTATGATTGCGATACGATATCATTTCCCCACAATAAATCAAAATGCATATCTTCGTGATACTCTTTGTAATAATTATCCCAAAGCATATATTCTGCTAATGTTGCAAAATAAGGGATTTTCTCTTTCATTGCAGAATTAAGCATTCCCAAAACTTTTCTTGGCGCTCTATAACTTATAGGAATACCATCTTTTTCAGAAACTTCATCTACAATATGATCAATATGATCAACCCTGAAGCCGTCAAAATTAAATTCTTCCTGCAAGGATTTCATATAATCTATAAAGAATTTAATAACATCATTATTGTACTTACCATTTTCAAGACACACAAAATAATACGGAGTTTGGCAATCAAGATTTGCAAACTTTGTAACATCTTCACCATCAAACTTATAATGCTTAAATACAGGATAAGAAGCACCTTCACTCATCTTGTCAAATACTGGTACACCAGCTGAACACCAAGCTCCACCTGGAGCTGGCCACATTCCTTCTTGTATTAATCCTTGTATTATTTCATTCTGATTTGTAATCTCTTTTTCGGAAAGTTTTTTATTGTGAGTATTTCCTGTCAATTTGTTTATTATCATTTTTGCTTTCTTATGAAGCTTATCCTGAATACTCTTTTCTAACATGGAATTTGATAAAAAGATTTTTGTTTCTTTTAAATCTTCATCAATTTCATTGAAAATATTTCTGTAATGTTCAGTTAAATCGCCGTAACTTTCACCTTTTAAAGATTTCTTATAAATTCCAGATACAATCTCCAAATCGTCTTTTGAATACTTATCAGATAATTTTGATACAGCCTCGTCAACACGCCTTTTAAGTTCGTCTATTAAAGCGTTAATATCAAACCATCTTGCACAATCAGGAGTTGTCAAAACAACCTTTGAAAATCTTCCTGTCTGAGGAAGTATATCATAAATTACAGGGTGCCCTGCCAATTGGGTCATTTCGATAAATAATTTTACCTGCTTATCTGCACCTAATCCGGTTTTATCCTTTATGTACATATCTTCTAAAGCAGAACTTACAGAACTTGCAGTAGGCAAATATGCACAACCGAATTCACGAGGATGAAAAGGTATTAGATACATTGTTGTTCCGAAAATATTATTCTCTAAATTACCTGATGGTAATATTAACAACTCTCTTAACCAATCCATAAACTTTCCACATTCACTAGATTTGTTACCATCACCTAAACCAGCAAGATTGATTAATTTTATATCGTGCCCCTCTTTTTGCAACCAAGAAG
>CALUVP010000143.1 GCA_944324215.1 Candidatus Gastranaerophilales bacterium
TAAATGATCCATATACCAGATTTTTGGATCCCAAAGAATTTTCTGAAGAAACTCAATCCATCAAGGGATCTTTGAAAGGAATCGGAACTCAAATCGGTCTAAGAGATGGGGAATTAGTTATCATAGCTCCACTAGAAGATTCTCCTGCCGAAAGAGCAGGGCTTATGGCAGACGATAGGATTTTGGAAATAAACGGGGAAAGCACTAAAGGTATAAATATTGATGCTGCAGCCGATAAAATTAGAGGTGAAAAGGGGACTACGGTAACTTTGTTGATACAAAGAAAAGGTGTTCCAAACAAGTTATATAGTGTAGTAAGAGATGAAATTGAGGTAAAATCAGTTTCTTGTAAACCGCCTTTTAAAACTAAAAAAATTCCTAGCGATATTCAGTATATCAGATTAAGTTCTTTTATAAGTAAGAATGCTGCTGGAGAAATTGAATCTATCTTGAATAATTCAAGCGGAATGAAAGGTTTTATTATTGATTTGCGTTCAAATCCAGGCGGCTTATTAACAAATGCTATTTATATATCGGATATGCTTTTAAAAGGTGGAGTGATAGTAAGTACTGTAGATAGAGATAGTTACAAAACCACAACCCGCGCAAGAATTCAACAAGTTACTGATAAGCCGATAGTCGTATTAATAAATAAAGGTTCAGCTTCAGCAAGCGAAATATTGAGCGGCGCCTTAAAAGATAATCACAGAGCAACAATTGTTGGAGAACAATCTTTTGGAAAAGGTCTTGTACAAGAGATAAATAAGCTTCCAGATGAAGCAGGTATGAATATAACTATTCAAAGGTATTTAACTCCTTCAGGAAATGATATTCATAAAAAAGGAATAACTCCTGATGTTGTGGTAGAATTAACACAAAAGGACGCCGAAGCAAAAAAGGATGTTCAATTAGAAAAAGCTATTGAAATATTGGAAAAAATGACATGTCTAGTTCAGGGGTAAATAGTACCAGGGTAAACAGAAAAGAATGGATAATTAAGGGCGACAAAGGTGAATATGCAACCGAGAGGTATGCAGACACGACTTTGACTTCCGAAAAAATAATAGAAAGATTACTTGATGTAAGGGGCATTAAGGGAGAAGATGCAAGAAAGGATTTTTTGAATCCTCTTGGAATAACCTTAATGCACCCTAATGCTTTCTGTGATATGCCTAGAGCAATAGAAAGAGTTGTAAAGGCAATAGATGAAAAAGAAAACATTCTTATATATGGTGATTTTGACGCAGACGGTGTAACTTCTACTTCTGTGTTGATGAAGACTTTTGCCTATTTGGGTGCAAATGTAGATTTTTATATACCGGATAGAGAAGCAGAAGGTCACGGACTTAATACAAAGGCTCTTGTTCAGCTTTTGACAAAGAAGAAGCCGAAATTAATTATAACGGTAGATAACGGGATAAGCAGTTTAGAAGAAGTTAAATTTATTAATAGTTTTGGGCGTGATGTTATAATTACCGATCACCATGAGGCTCCTGAGGAATTACCGCCTGCCTATGCGATAATTAATCCTAAAGCAATGAATGCTCTGGATGAAAAGTTGACGCCGGCTCAAATAAATTCTTTAACCTCTCTTGCAGGTGTCGGGGTTGCTTTTAAACTGGCTCAGGGTGTTTTAGAAAAATATAATAAACTGGATTTTTCTTATGAAATATTGCCATTCGTAACTGTTGGAACTATTGCGGATTTAGTTCCGTTAATTGGAGAAAACAGGTATTTTGTTTCAAAAGGACTTGAACTTATAGCTGCAGGAAAACATTACGGAATAAAAAGAATGCTTGATGTTGCAGGTGTAGGTACTGATAACGGCTTAACCGCAGAGCAGATTGCATTTACTATTGCACCGAGAATTAATGCTTCCGGAAGAATTGATAATGTTGATGCAGCAGTAAAAGTTATGATTTCAGAGAATAAGCAAGAAATTGAAATGGCGATTATCGCATTAGAAAATTATAACAAGCTGAGGCAGGAAATGTGTTCTCAGACTTTTGCGGAAGCGGATGAAATTTGGAAAAATTCAAGAAGCAGGGACAATGCGATAGTATTATATTCAAAAGATTGGCACATCGGTATTATAGGTATTGTAGCTTCTAAATTTGTAGAGAAATATTACAAACCTACTTTTATAATGAATTACAATGAAGAAACTAAATGCTTTAGGTGTTCAGCAAGAGGTGTAAAAGAGCTCAATATATATGACATACTTTCCAACATTTCAGAATATTTAGATGGCTTTGGCGGACACCAAATGGCTGGCGGCTGCTCTTTTTCTGAGGAGAAAGCCTCTTTTGATACAGTCAAGAAGGTTATAAATAAGACTGTGGATGAGATGTTAAACGGACAGAAATTGACTCCTTCATTGGATATAGATATGGAATTATCTATAGATGATGTTGACGTATCTTTGGTAGAAGCTATATCAAAGTTGGAACCTTTTGGAATGGCTAATCCTTCGCCTTCATTTGTGGTAAGAAATTTGGTTCTAAAACAGAAGAAATTAATGGGGGCGACAAAAGAACATTTGAAACTTACTGTTGAAACGAAAAATGGTACGATGGATTGTGTTTGGTGGTCAAGGGGAGATATCCCTCTTATTGCAGGCGATAGGTTGGATATTGCTTTTGCGCCTCAGCTGAATACATTTAATGGAGTAACTTCTGTACAACTTATATTAAAGGACGTACATTCTGAAGCTTTAAAAGAGGAAGAAACTTCAAAGATAAAGATTTATGATCATAGAAAAAAAACAAATATTTTGGCTCAAGTAAACGATTATATCAAGAATTCTAATCTAAAAATCAGTGCATTTGTCGAAGATAAGAATATACTTGAAAGTTTAAGACCGTTCGAAAATATAATTAAAAATGTTATAAGACGTGATAATGCTCAAAAGAGCGATGTTTTGATGTTTTTTGACTATCCTGCAGATGAGGATATTTTACAAAAAATAATGACAGCAGTCTCTCCGGATGCTATTCATTATATGAATTATTCAAAAGGTAAATATAACGAAGAAGGAATTTTAAAAACTTTTTCCGGAATGATAAGGTATACTTGCAATACTTTAGATGGTGATTTTAATATTGACAGAGCTGCATCAGCTCTAGGCTTGACATCTGAAATTATAGAAGTTTTATTGGAGATGTTTGAGGATGTGGGAATGATAAAAATTCTTGAAAGAGCAGATGACAGATTTAAAATAGATTTTATTTCGACTGTAGAGCTTTCTAAAGCTTTACATACAATTAAATATGCAGAGTTTATAGAGCTTATGAATACAGTAGATGATTATAAGCATAAGTTTATGACAATGGATATAGAATAGTCATTTTTGTAGATAAAAATAGAAAAGGCAATTTTTCTCCGTAAAAATACTTTATTAATACATAGAGTAAATAGGGTAAAATACGGGGAGTTTTCATGAATATAGATTTATCACTTTTAACTGGAAAATTATTGGAAATAGCAAAGTTCGCAGATGAGAAATCTTCTAAACCAAATGGAGTTTATTTGGATAGTAATCAAGAAATTTCATTATTTATGCAAGAGGCTGATAAGGCAATAAAAAGAGGTGAATTAAGCGAAAATGACATAAGTGAGATATTTGGATTACAAAAAAGCTCTAATCTGAAAAAGACAGCGCTACTAGAGAATGAAATAGAGTCTGTTTATGTAAATAAATTATCTCAAGAAGAAAAAGAATTAGTGACTAATAAAACCAGAGAAAAAACTGACTCGGATTTTTTAGAAATGTCACATAATTTAGATAGTATGTTGATAGAAAATGAAATAACCGGTTTGGGAGCTATATTGAATCGTTTACCTCAATATGATTTAGAGAAATTAGCAGAGCGATATAAGACATTAGAGGCAAAATTTAATGAAGTAGAAAGTAAGGTAGAAAATTGGTATAGAGATCCCGAAACACAAGAAATTGAAATTGAAGAAAAAGAAATTTTTGAAAAAGAGGCTCAAGAGATTTTAGGAATGCCTTATGAAGATTATATGGAAAAATATGCAGAAGAATTAAAAGAAGTTGCAAAAATTCCTCCAATAATAAGAGGTGTTTCATCAATAACAGATATATTATTACACGAAAAAGCTGTTTCAGAATTATCGGAATCGGCGTTAGGAGTATACAAGGCAATTTCAAAATTAAACACGGTATTATCTACCCAATTTAATGCCTGGGAGAATGATATAAGATATAAATCATTGGACAAAACAAGTGAAATGAGTATGGATATAATGGATAGTATGTATATTGTAGAAATGAATGAATATACTTCATCTGAATATTTATCTCAAGAATTTGAAATGCCGAAAAATTGGCTTGTAAAAAATAATTTTATAGAAGCGATAGAAGATGTTCGTGGTAATGCCGATTCTATAGAAAGTGCAAAAACAGAAGATAAAAATAAAAAAGTTCGAAAATACTTGGAAGATGGCAAAATTATTATAGAAAAAGAAAATTCTCGTGGTGAAAAAGAATATTATGATATAAATGGTAATTCATTAGACAAAGGAATGTAAACCATAAAAACAATACTCTTTACAATGCTATTGTTCATGCTAGCATGTAGTTATAAGGAGAAATATTTTATGAAAAATTATGAATTACTAGCGATTTTTAAACCAAGTCTTGATTCAGAGGAATTAGACAAAGTTGTAGATAAAATTTCCGAAGATGTAAAATCATTCAAGGGAGAAGTATCTTCAATAGACAAAATGGGTCGTAAAAAATTGGCATACGATGTGCAAGGTTACAGAGATGGTTACTTTACAACAATGGTATTGTCTATACCTGCAGAGACTGTTGTAGATTTCAAAAGAAACTTAAAGCTTAATGAAAATGTATTGAGATTTATGTTTATGGAAGAAGCAAAAAAGGCTCAAGCTGTATAGTTTAAAGAGGAAAGTTAATTTATGACATTAGCAAAAGCAGTTGTAACCGGTACTGTATATCGCGCTCCAGAGAAACGTTTTACTCAGAATAATGTTCCTGTGTCGGCATTTGTTTTGAACATAGGTGATAGAGAGGAAATGTTGATAAGGGTTGTGGCAAAGAGAGCTGCACTTGATGAGGTTGTATCAGGTATCTCGAAAAGTGATAGAGTTCTGGTGGAAGGAAGACTTCAAATTACAACTGTGAAAAATGAAAGTGGTGCAGAAAGACGTATATACGAAGTTGATGCAAATACAATAGAATCAATGGGCTCAGGTCCTTCTGTGACTGCAAATGCAAGCGCTTCAGGAGATGATATTGTGAAGTTTTCGCAAGAGGAATTTTCTGATGAATTAATAGGTGAAGACGAAATTCCATTTTAGGAACAGATTGTATAAAAAAAATGGACGGGTGGTTTCCCAAGTAAAAATCAAATCACTATCAAAGTAGAAACAAAAAATATAAGGCTAGAAAGGCAAAAGACAAAGATGGCAAAACAAGATGTACAAGATAGAAAAAAACGTAAGACATGTTCATTCTGTGCAGATCACGTAGAATCTATCGATTACAAAGATGCAGCAAAATTAAAAAGATATTTAACTGAAGCAGGTAAAATTATTCCTCGTCGTGTAACGGGAAACTGTGCAAAACACCAAAGAATGGTTACAACAGCTATCAAAAGAGCTAGAGAAGCTGCAATTATCAGTTATGTATTTGACTAATTTTGTATTAAAAAACAACGTATAAATATAGGAATGGTAAAAGAATTTTGCCATTCCTATGTTAGCATTTGTTAGAAAAAGAAGGAAACGATTATGAACAATCAAATTACGATTAGATCAGACAGAAAAGATGATTACACATTTCAGTACAAAGGCGAAGATGTAGTATTAAAAGCCGGCAGTATAATAAGCATAGCAGACGGCTTAGCAGAGGTAGTTTTTCCAACTTGTAAGATGAAGATCGTAAAAAATCTTATAGTAATAAAAGATGATGTAAAGTAAAGTATATATCAAAACATTGACAATAAATCTTTATAGACTAGAATTATAATATAACTTAGTATAGTAAGTTAACGTAGTATATTTAATCAAAGAAGGAGATTAATCTCATGGCACGTGAAAAGTATGAACGTACAAAACCGCACGTTAACATTGGTACAATAGG
>CALUVP010000144.1 GCA_944324215.1 Candidatus Gastranaerophilales bacterium
GTAAGAGGATAAAGTTTAGGCAAATCGCCAATGGCCTGGCGAACAGTAGCTTTTTCCTTAACTTTATATTTAGGCAAAATCTCGCTATAAAACTTTTCTTGCAATTCCTTTGCATTAGGGTAGGTTTTTTTATCCAACCCTAAGATAATTATTCGGCTTCTATTTTGAGGTACACCATAGTCAGTAAAATCAATAATCGCATTACGCAGATTAGTTAAAACCTCGTATCCTGCTTGTTCAAATTGTTCTTTGATAATTTCTATAATGTATCTATCTCCAGGCTTAGCGCTCAATATACCAGGAACATTTTCGAAAACAAAAGCTTTAGGTCTATAGCGACATACTACCTTTAAGTAACTCTCGAATAAATAATTTCGATAATCATTTTTCATGTTATGTTCATCGCGAATACGTCCGGCAATAGAATATGCTTGACAAGGAGGACCACCAATAATCAAATCTATCTTATTATCGCCAATCAGAGAATCTAAGCCCTTAGAGTCCCCATAATTGCTGTCATTTTGCCAACCATTAAAGAGTTCCTCGGTTCTTTGAATATCAAATCGTAAAACGCGCGAATCGGCATCGTTATACTTCCATTTATCGGTTAATCTTTTTCTTAAATTGTCGCATGGAGCTTTTTCCCATTCGACACAGGCTAAAGTAGTATAAAGGTTAGATTGTTCGAATCCGTCCATCAAACCACCACAACCCGCGAATAAATCAATTGTCTTTACCTTGTTCATTTAATTGCTCCTCAATTGCTTTTGCTATGTGATAACCTAATATAGGAGGAACGGCGTTACCAACCTGTCTGTATTGTTGGGTTTTAGTCCCCATAAAGATAAATTTATCGGGGAAAGATTGTAGCCGTGCGTTTTCTCTCACTGTGGGAACACGATTATACAAATAATGGAAATGGTTCCTATGTCCGGTGTCTATTGTTTTACTTGGCTTATGTCTATCATATCGAGTCCATGCTTCGTTAAATTTTCGCGAATTTCCAACACCTTTGGGCAAGTCTTTATAATTGCCACCTTCCGGAACTTGTGAGATTACAGAAATCACTAAATCTGAATGAATCGTAGGTATATGATTATATATTCCTAGCGAGCCTTCGCGCATTTTTTTTGCGTAAGGAAATTCGGCTTCGTTATCATATGGAATAAATTCGTCCATTTCACCATTTATAACAGGAGGCAAGTCACTTATTGCTTCCTCCGTTGTAACATAATTCACGGGATCAGTGATAATAGGAATAGGATGTTTGATAGGTCTTAAATCTTGCCTAGTCGCAATAAATACCAATCTACGTCTTATCTGAGGTATCCCATATTCTGGAGCATATAATACTTTAGCTTCCCAATGATATTTTCTCTCATTAAATTCTCTGGTTATTTCGTTATAATAATAACCACCATATAAAGTTTGCAAGCCTGGCACATTTTCAATAACAACCACTTTAGGTTGATATTTGTCTATTGCTAGAAACATTGAACGGAACAATTGATTTCTTTTATCGTGAGAATCCCTTGCCCCAGTCAATGAAAATCCTTGACAGGGAGGTCCGCCAACAATTACATCAACCACTCGATTATTAACCTTTTTATCCAAGATTTCTAGATAATTTTTATCGAATAGATCCAACATTAAACCCAAACTATTAGGATGATTATACTCAAACGTTTGCAATGCAGCTGTATCATTATCTATCCCAATAATAACATTATAGCCTGCTTGTACAAATCCAAAAGACAAACCGCCGCATCCACTAAAGAAGTCTATAACATTCATTTAATTTATAATCTCCCTGTCGTCTTAAATAAGCCGTAAATATGTTCCTGGTGATATCTTAAGTTATTTTCATCAGGAACAAAAAATTTGTTTTCCGGTATATATATTTTTTTGCCATTGTAAAGTCGTAAATAGTCGCTACTAATTTCTGGATGAACCTTTACAGTCAAATCATCAGTAATTGTAAAAAAGCCTTTATCAAAAGCCCAATGCATATCTCTTGAAAGAGCAATGCCATTATTAGGCATAAATAGCCCTGAATGAGAACGAGGCATAATATGAGCCGCCTCAATGTTATATAATTCTTTGTACTGAATGTTCATATTCGTAATTGCACATTTATAGCCATAACCCACCAAAACAAAGTCCCTAAATGTTTGAGCCGAGAATAAAGATGAAATATCCCTGCCTGCTTTTTCTTCTTTTTGAATCTCAGCTGTTACTTTATCATCAACAACGACTTTTGCCTGTAATGAGAGAGACCGTAATTTGTCTTCGAATTGCGGGATTTGTCCTTCAAAATAGAATTGCCCGCTGTTTGCGCGCAAAGGAGTTAAATGTGAGATAAACGAAGAGAAAGTTGAATCGCTCGCTTTAATATAATCCAAAGCATAAAAGCTATTGTCAATTCCATCTTGTATTAATTCTACTTTGCGAATTATAATATAATCTCCTGCCACAAAAAACAACTTTTCTGTGTTGTCTAACCCCTTATTTAAGTAAATTCTATATTCATTTCTAGTTCCTTGTCCCGGCCTTGCAATACTATCGTTATGGTATATATAGTTGCAATAAACTTTTTCTCCGCTATACATAGCCAATATGGGCAATAACGCCGAATCATTTAAGACTATTTCAGATAACGGCGGAAATATAGATAAAACTTCTGGAGATTTAGAAACAAAAATATATCTTCCTCTTTGAGGAGATCCAAAAGTATTTACGCTACCAAGTTCCTGATTCCCAAGTTTTTTAATAAAATATTTGTACATTGTTTTTCCCTCTAAAATTTGATATCGTTTTCT
>CALUVP010000145.1 GCA_944324215.1 Candidatus Gastranaerophilales bacterium
GAAAAAGACTTTTTATGACTTGGTATCACGATGAAAATAATGGTTATAGAAAAGCTTATTCAGATTTTTATAATGATGAGATTTGGAATAAAGCAAAAAATATGAATGAGATAATCAAATACTCTCCGAATGTTGCACCATGGGCATTCCCAAGAAAAGCCGAAGAAATGGGTGTTGAGCCAATTCTGGGTGAGGTTCCTGAAGTCTTTGGTTCTTTGGATACATACAGAACTTTTGTATCTAAAATAAAAAAATGGAATACTGTTCAGCAGAAAAAAATGCAAGGTTTTTCTCTTGAAGTAAACAGCAAAATAAAAGACACTATGAAAGCTGCAAGGATAATAAATGCCAAACAAAGAGAAATGATACAACCTTTTGAAATGCAGGTTGAAGATAAGACTTTTGAAGTAAAACCGATAATTCAATCTTTTTCTGCAAAGGGCATTTGTATGGTGAAGGAAAAGAATAGTGATAAAAATTATATTTTAAAATATGCACCATACAGTGTAAGAGGAAACAATGATTTTGCGAATAAATTTGCAGAAAATCAGGCATTACGACCAGATATGCCATATTTAGATTCCATGGTAGATTTTTATTTGAAAGAAAATAAATCACCAAATGCTCCGGATATAGAAATATTTGATTGGAAAACACAGTCTGTATTATATGAAGTAACAAAAGGTGATGAATTAGTAACTCCAGAAAAAATTAAAGATAATTTGTACTTATTTACAAATTACAATAAAATTTCTGATATAAAGAAGCTTGGTCTAAATTTAAGTGATGTACACGGAGGAAATTTTAAAGAAAATGAAAAAGGAAATTATGTACTCATAGATTCAGGTCATATTACTTTTTCAAATCCATTTAGGCCTTTAATTATTGGTAAACAAATAACTTTAGGCAATTTGTGCGGTAGAGAATTATGCAAATAATAAAGACAGAATTATATCGTGGAATTAACTTTTTGCAGAATAAAAACTTAACCCATCCTATAGATAATGAGTTAAGAAAAAAATTTAGCGAAAAAATACAAAAATATCCACAGGATTATGAGTATATAAAACAAATTGGAACATCGATAGGTTTAAAAGAAAATGAATTATACAAGTTAAATTCTATCGTTGGTCCGGAAGAACTAAAGCAAAGAGCTAAAAGTAATATTTATAGCAATTTTGATACATTGGATATAATTAGTGACTCGCATTATACTGAAGCTCAGCTGGAAAGTCTTGCAAAAAGTGATTTTAGGTACAATTTGCATTTACATACAAATAATTCTGATGGAAAAATGTCAGTGTCGGATTTGCTAGAGCAGGCAGAAAGTTTTTCTGAGATTGTAAATAAAAAAACTCCGGAAAAACCTTTTATTATCGCGATTACAGATCACGATACCGTAGATGGAGCAAAAGATATTGTAAAATTAATAGCAAAAGATCCATCGAAATATAAAAATTTATCTGTAGTTTTAGGTGCGGAATTAAGTGCGGTATATCGAAATAGTGAAATGTTAAACAGCCCATTTCCTTATGAGATGATAGCGTATTCAATAAATCCTTTTGATGAAAATTTAAACTTGAGTTTAGAAGAACTTAGAAATCAAAGAATAAATTTGTCAAAACAAATTGTTGAAAGAGCTTCAAAATTGTATCCTCAAGCGGAATTTTCTTATAATGAAGTTTGTGAGAGAAGTGCAAATCCTAAAAAAGGAATAGACGGTTTTTTATATATGTTGGCAGACTATTTTAATAAAAAGGGTCAAGCCAGAGGAGTATTAGTAGATAACGAAGATTTATGTTTTAAATATATGCCGACAAATAATCCAAATGAAGATAAAATTAGTCATGAAGCCGGTGATTTGTTTAAGCTCATTAAAGACGGATTTGGATTTTTGGGAATTGCTCACCCGGCAAAAATATATCTGGGAAATGGAATTATAAGAAATGACTTTATCGCACAGTGTAAGGCAAAAGGATTAAATACCGGAAAAAGTATTATAGATACTTTTGTTACATACTTAAAAGATATTGGGAATGAAAAATTTAATGCAATAGAAACAAATTATCAATCTTATAGCGGGAATTTACAAGAAGCAAATGAAATATTGAATGGCAAACGACAATTAAATGAAAAAGCTTGTGGGTCAATAAAATGGCTAAAAAATTTCAAAGAATTAGCAAAAAAATTCAATTTGCTTGAGATGGGAGGTCTGGATACTCATAAAGTAAATATCTTTCTAAAAAAATAGGAGTTTCAATATGAAAATATCAAGCATCGGTTATACTAATGGTACTAGTTTTCGCGGAATAAAAGAAGCAGAAGATATATGGCAGGAATCAAAACCAACAATAAAAGAAGCAATGCATATTCTTGGAGACAAAAATCTTTCCTTAATTATGCATGGTAATAGCTTTCCATCTGTTCCGTCAGAAGATATTTCAATAGGTTCGCCATATTCTAATGGTGCGAAAGAAGTTGTTAAATTTTTTGGCGGTATATTTGATAAAATTATTTTAGGCCCTTGGGGAAAAACTAATAATTTAACAAAAAATTCTCCCTACAATTCTACTTTAGAATCCAAAAATCCATATTTTATAAATTTTGAATATTTAACAACAAAAGAAGGCGGAAATTTATTATCCAAAGAAACATTTGCGGAGATTGTCAAGAATAAACCAAATTCAGAAAATAAAGTTGATTATGAATATGTAGAAGAATCTGTAAATAGAATGATGGACGAAATCTATTCGAATTATAAATTAGGTCTGAGAAATAACGATTCTCAAATTCAGATAATTAGTCGTAAATTTAATGAATTTGTCAAAAATAATGAAGGAATTAGACAAGATTCTGTTTTTGAAATTTTGACAGAGAAATATGGTACAGGGGATTTTTACCAATGGGATGAAATTGATAGCAAGCTTCCTGTTCTTCTTGTAAAACATAATACTAAAGCTAAAAAGAGATATAACAGTTTATTGGAAGAAAATACTGAAAAAATAAAGAAATATATGTTTACCCAGTTTTTAGCAAGTGAACATACAAATATGGCTCCAATAAAATACGTAGCTGATAAACAAGTTGCTATTGGAAGTTCTGATATGTGGAAAATACAGGATGTAATCTTAAGAGAGATTAAAGGAAATTCTGTAACTTTGGGAGTGCCGGGAGATGAATTTTCATCTAATGGGCGTTGCTGGGGTATGCCTGTAATTGATTATACAAAGTTATTTGATAAAGAAGGAAATTTAACCGAAAGCGGAAAAGGTTTACATAATCTATATCGCAAAATTTTCAGAGAAAATAAAGGCGGAGTAAGAATTGATCATTTTCAAGGAGTAATAGATCCGTTTGTATGTATTAATGATAGTGCGGAAATTAGTGATGGTGCCGGCAGATTATATTCTTCTCCAGATGACAAATTACTAAAAAAGTATTCTATTATAAGACCGGAAAATATTGATGAGACCAAGCCGATATTTAATTTGCATAGAATAAAGTATTTAACACCTGAACAAATTGATAAATATTCATTATTTTTCAAAAAAATAATTTTAGATGCAGCTCAATCAGAGGGTTTAAGTGTAAGAGATATAATGCCTGAAGATTTAGGTTCAATAACAAAACCGACTTTGGCTGTAATAGATAAGCATAAAGTAGGTAGCATGAAAGTTACTGAATTTGTGAATCCTGAAAAACCGGAACATATTTATAGAGGTATAAATTCTTTACCAAAAGATTTTATAATGACAGGAACTCATGATAATAAACCATTAGTCCCATATTTTTATGAGATGTCTCAAGAAAAGTTTGAAAAGCATTTAAATATGTTGAAACGAGATCTTAACATGAAAAGATTAAAGACAAAATCAGATAGAACGTATGGAATTAAATTAAAATTTGCAGAACTATTTGTCGCTCCTGCCCGAAATGTTCAAATATTCTTTTCTCACCTGTTGGGTATGTCCGATTGGTATAATAAACCCGGAGACAAGTCTGTTGTAAAATGGACTCTTAGAATGCCTAATAACTTTAAAGAAGTTTACTTTAATAATATGGTAAAAGGCTTAGCTTTTAATCCTTTTGATTCATTATCAAGGGCGTTAAGTGCTAAGGGGGTAAAAGAAAATCAAAAAATTATTAAAAAATTGAAATCGTATGAAAAACGAATTATAAAAGAATTAAAATAATAAAATTTGTGTAACAGCTCTAATTGATTTAATAATACTGTAAAGAAGTCACCATAAAAGCATTGTATTTATTGCTACAAAAAACTTTACATGATATAATCTCGGTATGGAGATAAGCGCTGAATTCAAGAAATCGGAGAGTAAAGAGAAGGCTAAAAAACGTGGGATGACTGCTCAAACCAGATTAATTCTTGCGGGTTTAGGTGTCAGTACTGCTTTTATCCTTTTTGCTGCTGGATTTGCTACTTATAGTATTACTCAGAATATGAACAGTGCTTACAAAAATTTTGCTCTTGTACTTTCTAAAACACTAGCTATAGAAGGTGTTGAGGCGACTAAGGATGTACCTGAGCTTGCAAGATATGATGCATTAAGAACTAATTCGATCTCTGTTCTAAACAGTAATGATGATATTGCGTTTATTATTTTTAAGGACAACAAATCAAAAATAATATATTCCAGCAAGGACGATTATCCTGATCAAGCAGAAAAAGCTAGAATTACAGTTAGTTCTCCTATGGTCGTAAAAAGTTTTGGCAATTCACAAAATGTCGGTTCTGTTGAGGTTGGGCTTAGCGGAAGTATTATTGATAGGGTTTCTGCTACATCAAAAGCTTCTATTGCGCTTGTGTTTATACTTGCTTGGCTTGTAATTGTAGGAATAATTTATATGAATTCTTCTATAATTACAAGAGAACTCAGGAAACTTTATCAGGGTGTTAAAAAGATTTCTTCTGGTGAATTCGGATATATGCTCGATGATAAAGATGTTGATAAAGAAATCAAAGAGCTGTATGGTGCGTTTAATGATATGTCAGAAAAACTCAGCCGATATAATGAACAGACCATTGAGAGTTTAACTTTTGAGCGTAATAAACTTGAGTCTGTACTTATGAGTATTGTTAACGGGGTTGTTGTTTGCGATAACCATGATAAGGTTATTATGGTTAATAATTATGCGCAAAGACTTCTTGAGGTAGAAGAAAAAGACATTATTAACACTCAAATTCAACAATTTTGTGATTCCAGCGGGGAATTTTGTTTTGCGGATAAAATTACACAATTTAAGGACACTCCTCTTGATGATGAAGGTGTGCCTGTTCCTTTCAATATACGAATTGACACGAGAATCCTTAAATGCTTAATTTCTCCAATGTTTACGCGTTCAAATTCTTACGTCGGATATATTATTGTTCTTATAGATGTTACTAAAGATGTTGAGATGGATCAACTTCGTTCAAACTTCATTTCTAACGTTTCGCATGAGCTCAGAACACCGGTTACTGTTTTGAGAAGCTATATTGATACTTTATACAGTTATGGAAATGATTTTGATTTCAATACTCAAAGAGAATTCATAGGGGTTATGAATCAGGAGATTATAAGACTTAACAGAATGGTTAATGATATTCTTGATTTCTCTCGATATGAGGCACAAAATGTTCACATGGAAAAGACCAAGACTGATGTTATTGAAATCGTCGAAGATGCTGTAAATCAAGTTCAAGTGCTTGCAAAAGAACACGATTTGACAATTTCTATTATGAAAGAACCTGATTTACCTCAAATTTTTGTAAATATTGAAAGTATTTCACGTGCGTTTATGAATATTTTGTCAAACGCAATCAAATATTCTCCAGACGGAAAACGTATAAAAGTTCGTGTAGAGCGCTCTCGTGATGGTGAATATGTAGAAATAAGTGTAGAAGATCAAGGTCCAGGAATTCCTGAAAAAGACCAGAAAAAAGTATTTGACAGATTTTACAGATGTGAAAATGCTACCCATACTGTAAAAGGCACAGGACTGGGGCTTCATCTTGTAAAGGTTACGGTAGAAAAACATCACCATGGACAAGTTTTTGTTGATTCTAAAGAAGGTGAAGGTTCTACTTTCGGATTTAGATTACCGATTAATTTGCCTCCGGAAGAAGAGGAAGAATACATTCCAAAGAATAAACTTCCTGCAGAGAGCGAAGCTTAAAGCAATAGTTATTCCAAGCTTGTTTTGGAATTTTCAAAACGTTCAAATAAAATATCCCCAGAAAAAATAGAGATTAAATTAATTTACTTTAAATCTCTCAGTTATTCTCACAGAGGTAAACTTATCTATGGGCATATTATTATATTTGAAATTTCTTAAGGTAGATTTTAACATTATGCAAAAATGAATATTTATAATTTGTTCCGGATTTATGTACGAATTTATTAAGAATATTTCGGCAGAACATATGCTAAAAATCTATATTTATATCTAATGGTTTTTTCTTTATAGCATCTTCTAAATAAATAGCCATAGATTTAGCACTATTACAATCATAACCAAAGGATTTAGGAACTTTATATATATTTGAATTATTCAAATATATAACTACATAATAGTTATCAGACCCTCCTCTTCCACCATACCTTTCATAATTGAGATACCCAAATCCGATAATATTATCTGGTACTATTGATTTTTTAGATATTTGCACATTAAACATGTTAAAGTTCAAAATATGACATTCATTTTCATTACATATAAATGTTGATTTTGTACACCAAAAGAACCAAGTTATTAAAATTAATAAAACTAACACTAAAAAAACATTTATTCTAGAAAACTTCATATCTGGATTATAACATAAAAATACAAGTAAAATACCCTAAAGTACCTTCTTTTACTATGTAATGAGAAAGTTATGGTATGTTTGAAATTGTTTTTAACTGGATCTATTTATATAAAAATAATTTCTTTTAATTTGATTTTACAACCATCGCACAATTTGTCCCGCCAAAGCCAAAAGATGTGCAAAGACAAGTTTTTACCTTTCGATTTATCGGATTTTTCTCTGCGAGCTTAATTTTAGGTATAGTATCATCATACTGATTATCATAAATGTGTGGATAAATTCTATCCGTTTTAGAATCAATTAATTTGCAGCACAAAGCCGTTTCAATACTTGCAGCAGCACCCAGACAATGTCCTGTAAGCGGTTTTGTAGAACTTGCAGGAACTTTATCCTTAAAAACATTATAAACAGCTCTTGCTTCCATTAAATCATTCGCAATCGTTCCTGTCCCATGAAGATTAATATAATCAATCTCTTCAGGGTGCATACTTCCAAGCGCAAGTCTTATAGCCCTTTCAGCTTCCACCCCTTCAGGATCTGGAGTTGTCGAGTGGTAAAAATCAGTAGTTTCTCCAATTCCAGAAACTTCAATACCTTCACCCTCTTTTTTTACAACAAAAGCTGCCGCACCTTCTCCGATATTAATTCCTTTTCTGTTTCTACTAAAAGGATTTGAAGGAATATTTACCAGAACTTCCAGCGCATGAAAACCGTATACAGGAAGTTTTGTAATAGAATCACACCCTGCAACTATAACCGTCTCAGCAATTCCTTCTTGTAAAAGTTCAGAAGCTATCCCAAAAGCTTTAATTCCAGAGGAACATGCTGTTGAAATTGAAGTATAAAAATTTTTGAACCCAAAATGTTTATACAAAAATTCTGCAGAATTACCGATTTGATAATGTTTAGTATTTCCGCTAATTTCATATTCATCAACTCCGGAATTGGAAGTAGCAACAACTATCGCTGTTTTATTCTTGTCTAATTCTTCTATTTTTAAAGGCTCAAGAGCTTTTAAAAGAAGTCTGTTACATCTGATATTATAATCACTTTCGCTAATTTCAGGTAGATCACAATTAACCACCCCAAGTCTTGCAAAATCTTTTACAACAAAATTACCCTCTTCACCCTCTATTGCTCGAGTAAAGATTTCATCAATATTAGTCCCTAAATTACATATTGCATTGTACTTAATTATCTTCATTTATTGTATAATTTTAGCATGAAAAGTCACACTTTTTATATCCGAAAGTTTAATTTAATAACAGACGAATCAGAAATCGATGTATCATCAATTTCACCGCTAATGAGAAGGAAATTAGGTCTTTTAGACAAAACCGCACTTTCTCTGACCTCCAAAATTTTTGATGACAAAGTCCAAGAATTAATTTTTTCGTCCGAATATGGTGAATTTACAAGGTTAAACACCATCATTAAGCAGTACCAAGAAGCGGGAGAAGTTTCTCCGACGCAGTTTTCAGCCTCAGTACATAATTATCCGATAAGCTTTTTTACTTTGTATAACAAATTAAATAGCCCTTATCAAGCAATTTCTTCCGGCGAAAACTCGTTTGATGCCGGACTTGTAAAATCTGTTGTTTCAAACAAAGATGTTTTATTTACATACGCTGATGTTTATAGTAGCATAAGAGGATTTTCGGCATTAATTTCTCCAAAAGAAGGAGAAATTAAGATTGAATATCAAAATATGCATTCTAACAAAATGAGTTTTGAAGATTTTATTAATTTTATAGAAGGAAAAAATGATATTTATACATCAACTTTTGGAATCTTCAAAAGGTTTCTTGACTGAGAACTTTATTAGAATTAGAGTGTAGTAAAAAGAGGAGGTAAAAATTATGTTCCAAGTTTATATCGATAAACCATCATATTTTGAAGCAGAAATGGCGGCAGAATTTAAAGATTTAGAAAGTGCAGAAGCATTTGCAAAGAAAGAAAAAGAATCGGATAGTGAAGTTACTTATGAAATCAAAGAAACAAATGGTTGTGTAAACAGCTATGGAGAATTAATTGCAACAGTCGTAAAACGTGGCTAGTTAGAAATTACGATGTATAATAATCTTATGGGGATAAGAAGAGCTTTAGTATTATTAATAACTTTTTTGACATTATGTAGTCCTAGTTTTGCAATAAAAATAGGGCTGCAGACGCAAGTCAATAAAACATTTATCGGTGCGTCCACAAAAGCTGAAATAATTAATTGCGATACAAACAAACTCATTTTCGTTATGGAAAAAATGAAGGGATACGAGATGAAGCCTTACCGTGGTGTAATCGCAATAAAAGTTGACGGTCAGTGGAATAAAATGCGTGCAGATAAAATTATCATAAAACCAGAAGAGGGAGGCTTTATAAGTGTTAAGCGCAAATGGTACAGAGGTAATTTCAAGGTAATAAATGATGGTTTGGGCTTAACCGTAATAAATGATATCCCATTAGAAAAATACCTTCAAGGCGTTGTTCCGTCTGAAATGCCATCTAGCTGGGAGCACGAAGCGCATAAAGCTCAAGCTATTGCAGCCAGAAGCTACGCTATTGCAAATCGTGGTAAACGCGCTAAATACGGATATGATTTAAAGGACACTCCGGAAGATCAAGCATACGGCGGAGCCAGTGCTGAAAAAAACAATACAAACGAGGCCGTAGAAGAAACCTCAGGTATTGTACTTGTGTGTCAAGGAAAAATTGTTCCTGCATATTATTCAGCCTCTGCCGGAGGCAAAACCAGAACAGGAGGGCAAGTTTGGTCATCAGATTTACCATTCCTAAAATCTGTTCCATCATTTGATGACGGCATCAAAAAGAACGGGCACGGAGTCGGTATGAGCCAGTATGGAGCTAACAACCTTGCTAAAAGAGGTTATAACGCTTATCAGATTTTAAAATATTTTTACGCAAACACAAAATTTGCTAAAGTTCGCGGTGAATATTAATCAACAGTAACTTTACTATCCTCAAAAATATTTATAAATCCGAATTTATTTGTATCAAAGACACCTTTATCTGTAACTTTTAATTCAGGAATTACAGGGAGTGAAAGAAATCCCATAGTCATAAACGGATCATTTAATGTACAACCGATAGAAGCAGCCGCTTTATTTAATTCCTCGCACTTCTCTACAACATAATCAAAATCTCTATCAGACATTAAGCCCGCAATAGGAAGCGAAAGTTGAGAAATAATTTCGCCGTTATTAACAACAACTTTACCCCCTCGACATTTAATCAACGCAACCGCTGCTTCGTACATATCAGAATCATTTGTTCCAATAACAATCATATTATGGGAATCATGTGCAACAGTAGAAGCAATTGCACCGCTTTTTAGATTAAATCCTTTTACAAAACCTTTCCCGATATTTCCCGTAGCTCTATGTCTTTCTATCACGCAAATTTTTAAAGTATCGTTATCCAAATTACTTACAGCATTACCATCTGTAACTTTAACTTCAGACTCTACAGATTTTGTAATAAGTTGATGTGGAATAACCTCCATAGTCTTAACCCGAGCAGTTCCTTCCTTAATCCCAGCCTCTATTCTGAAATCTTCAGGAGTTATCCATCTTACATTAACAGAGTTTCTCAAAGAAAGTTCCTCTTTTTGAGGTAAATCTACAACTAATTTACCATTTTGAGCAACTACATTTCCGTTTTTGATAACAATATCAGGTTTGAAAGTTTTTAAATCAGGCAAAATAAGCATATCAGCTTTATACCCAGGTGCTATTGCACCCAAATTATTCAAACCAAAATACTCTGCAGTATTTAAACTCGCAATCTGAACAGCTTTAATCGGATTGACTCCGGCTTCCACTGCACGTCTTACCATTCCGTTTATATGTTCTTTCAAATCCGAAGGGTGTCTGTCATCTGTTACAAATATGCATTTTCTCGTATTTGAACTCTTTAAAACAGGTAAAAGCGCATCTAAATCTTTAGCAGCAGTACCTTCTCTTACCATAACATACATTCCGAGTCTTAATCTTTCAATCGCTTCTTCAGGTGTTGTACACTCATGATCTGATTTTACCCCACTTGCAATGTATGCGCATAAATCTTTACCCATAAGGTATGGTGCGTGTCCGTCAATTCTTTTACCCTTTGATTTCGCTAGTTCAAGCTTTGATATAACATTTTTATCCAAATTTAAAACCCCAGGAAAATTCATCATTTCTGCAATTCCCAAAACCCAAGATTTATCTATTAATAAGGATAAGTCATAACTATTCAAATCAAAACCTGAAGTTTCAAAAGGAGTTGCCGGAACACAAGACGGAAGCATCGTAAATACATCTATAGGCAATTCTCTAACCGCCTCGTGCATAAAACTTATACCGTGAAGCCCCAAAACATTTGAAATTTCATGAGGATCAATAATTACAGTCGTTGTTCCAGCCGGCAATACTACTTTTACAAATTCCTCCGGAAGTAGCATTGTACTTTCCAGATGTACATGTCCGTCGATAAATGAAGGGGTTACGTAAGCTCCATTTATATCAATTTCCTTTTCTCCGTGATAATCTACGCCAATTCCTGCAATTAGTCCATCTTTTATTGCAATATCACATTCGTGAATTTCCTCTGACAAAACATTCACCAATTTGGCATTTTTGATTACCAAATCAGCTTTTTCTAATCCCCTTGCTACATTGATTATATTTGACATACAGCTCTATACCTTTAATATTAAATCCCTACATTCTACAAATTTAGATAAATCTTCACCTTTTATAATTTCTTCAATCTTATCCTTAAAGCTTTCGGCATTCTCAATTTTTATATCTTGAGGCAAAAGAATATCAGAATTAGTTTTGGAATTTACAAATCCTTTGTTGATAGTCAAAAATTCTTTATACATTTCAAGAATTTTCATGTCCTGAGAATTTATTTCATAATTCTCGCCAAGAAAATATTTCATATCTTTAGGAAATAATTCCAAAAACCTTATCATAAAATCTACATCAGAAGTGTTTTCTTCCTCATTATATACCCCACCTAAAAAATTATTATTTAAAATCTCTTGCTCAGGTTGAGTTTTAATGTATGCTGCCCACATAAGACAACCTATATAAAACCCTAAATTGTTATAAAAAAGATCTAAAAATTTCTTATGATACTGTCTGAACTTCATCTTTCTTTGTGAAAGATTTTTAAATTTATTAATATCCAGATATAAATACTCTACCGCACCTCTGAAAGCAAGAATAAATGGTGCAAACCCCGGATCAAATTCTAAACCTTTTTCTAATGTTGTCATATATTTTCCTCTTTTATATTTACAACATTTTAGCACAAAAGTTTTAACTTAATATATTCAAAATTTCTTGTTCATTTTGATTCAGACCGTCTAATGCTTGTTTCGTTAAAAGTTCATTTCTAACTTCATCATTTTGAACATTAAATGATTGCTTTGCATATAGAGAAATACTATCTACAGTATCCTTTAGCTTTTTAGGTATTTTTTTATTGCACAAAAGAATAGGTTTTTCTGAATGTATAATTTCATGCATAATCAAATGTTCAGGTTTTTCTGTTGAATAAAGTTTTAATCTTTGCCATAAATTATCAGCAAATAAGATACTCCTTTCTTTTATATTGTCCGGTACAGTTTTTAACAATTCGTATTGAATATCTTGTACAGAATTTGCTGTTATATATATGGTTGTTTTTAAATCACTGCTCAAACGATTAAGTCCACTAATACCATTTTCAAAAAAATAAGGGGTAACAATAATGTTATTAGGAATTGGTATATTTTTTTGAGTTGCTATTTCCAGACATTTTTTTACATTTTCTGCTTGTTCAACGTTTTCAAGATGAATATAATCCAATTTATATTTTTGTTTTAAAAATTTTTCAAGTTTTCTTACCTCTGGATTTTCTGTAGGAGGTATTGTTAGTTTTGCAAATTTCAGCATCTTATCCGAAATTGTTTGTAATTCATTATATGCGAGCTGTAAATATCTTAGATTTTTATTTTTATTTTTATCTAAATAGATATTAAGATACTTATTTTGTCCAATATCCAAATTAAATTTTTGTAAGAATGAGACAAAAACCTCAGCATCTGATTCTATATTTCCTGTTGGATTAAAGTTTTTAATTTGTTCTGCCAGTTTTTCATCTTTTAAGTCCTTTTGGGCAAAATTATATAATCCTTTTTTTCTTGAGCTAAAAATTTGTGCAAATTTTTTAATTGAAGTACTACCTTGTACAATATTTGTAGCCTGATTTATTTGACTTATTAATCTTTCAAAACTTACTTCACTACATTCTTTACACGAACTTTTGATAAATTCTATAAGACTGTCCGCAATAATGTCTTTGGAAGCGACTCCTTTTTGAAAAACATCACTTCGTAAACTTACAGAAAGATGGTTTATGTCGACGGAACTTAAATCCTGCTTTCTAAGTACGCCAATAATTTTCTTTTGTCCTTCTGGCGTAAACTTACGCATTGTATTTAACAATATATTAATTTTCCCCATATATATACTAAACACAATAGATAGGAAAATTTGCTCATTTATTAAATAATTTTTACATTAGTACAAGTTGAACAATCTCATCTGCCGAAATATTCAAACATTCTAAGTTTTCACACGTAGTTTGACGTCTTTCCCACAAGCAGGGACGCAATGGACAAGTACAAGTTTGAGATTTTATCGGTATAACTTTTCCGTTATCAGGTATTAATTTTTTATCATCAGTTGAACCGAAAATTACATAAGTCTTGACTCCAAGAGCAACCGCAATATGAAGCGGAGCTGAATCGGAACATAAAAATTTTTCTGCGCCGGATATTAATTCTGCAAGCTCTTTCAAATTTCTTGTTTTTCCATACAAATTTACATATTTTTCACAAGGAACTAAACGCTCAATTGTTTCAATTACAGCTTTATCATCAGGCCCGCCTGCGACCAGTACTTTTTTCCCTCTATCTGCAAGACCTTCTACTACTTTTGCCCAAACCTCAGCTGGTACAGTTTTTATCATACCTTTTTTTACGCTCATCAGGCTTACACCCGGATGAATTAATACCGTATTTGGCTCTGCCTCTTTTCTTTCTACCTCTATTTCAGGTAATTCAGTCTTATTATCGGTTAAGCTTTCTACCAAATTGTGATACATTTTTGCGGCATATTGACTTTTATTTAAAGGAACAGCCTTAGTTAACAACATTTCACTAAGTTTACCGGAATTGTAACCGATACGGGTTTTAATAAATGTTAAAAATAAAAACACTGAAATAAATTTATTAGAACCTGAGGAAATAACTATATTAAAATTTTCTTTCCAAATAGAACGCAAAAGTCTTAAAAGCTCAACGTACTTATGTTTACCTTTTATATCCGCAAACAATGTTTTATCGATAACATTTGTAAGCGACATTACACCTTTGCTTCTCGGCTCAAGTGCCAATGTTATTTCTGAATCAGGAAATTCTTTCTTTATTGAAATAATTGAAGGCAAAAATAGAATTTCATCACCTAAACCGCCAAAATTTATAAATAAAATTTTCTTTTTCATACTTTCTTTTTACTTTAAAAATAATACCAGTGCAATAATTGATTTTAGCTCTTGGTTCAAATATAATTTTTAACAAGAGAGTGTAACGATATGAAAATGGCAAATCAAAACGAAAATCAAGAAGAAGAATATAAAGCGTTTTTAAAAAATATACGTGAAGAAAAAGAAGAAACGTCTAACTTTGCAAAGCTTCTTTTTACAATAGTTTTAGCGATTTTATGTGCGGTTGTTGTATGCGTTACTATCGTTGAAAATAGCTTTTTGATAGATAAATTTAATACAGATTCTTCTGATAGTGCGAATGGTTTTGCTAAATTTTACAACAAGAAAAATCACCAAAATTTTGATGTACCGTTTTCTCCCCGCAGACAAAATATTCTTCTTTTAGGAGTTGATTCTAACGGAAATTCTACAGACATATGGAATGGTACAAGATCTGATACAATAATTATTGTTAATATTGATCCTAAAACACATTCTATTAATGCAATTTCTATTCCTCGTGACAGTAAAGTTTATCTCCCTGATAACAAAGGTATACAAAAAATTAACTCTGCTCACGCACTAGGTGGAATTGATTTGGTAAAAAAGACTCTTAAGGAAACTTTTGGGATAAAAATTGACAAATATATAATTGTTCACGACGAAGCTGTAGAAAAAATAGTAGATGCCCTGGGCGGAATTCCTATTTATGTAGAAAAGCCGATGAGATATCACGATTACGCCGGAAAATTACACATAAACCTTGATAAAGGTAATACTGTTCTAAACGGAAAACAAGCTGTAGGGTATTTAAGGTACAGAAAAGACGGTTTGGGAGACATAGGAAGAACTCAAAGACAACAATGGTTTATGAGAAGTTTGTTTGAAAAACTTCATTCACCACAAGTAATTACTAAAATTCCGGAAGTATTAAATATTTGTAACACATATATTAAAACGGATATGAGTTTTTATGAGCTATCTCAGTATGCAGCATTTGCAAGAAGTGTTGATGAAAATAAAATTGAACTTGCAACTTTACCGGGTGCGCCTAACCAAAGAGGGTATATAAGTTATTGGATTTTGGATCCACAGAAAACTCAAGAAGTTATAAACAGAATGATTTATCGTGAAAAGCCTAGTCTTGATGGTACTAAATTTAAAGCAGGTATTATGTATTCGCCAAGAAAAGATGCTGAAGCTCAGGCGATGAAAGAAAAACTTAATGAACTTGGGTTTGAAGTTAATATGCTAAAAATTACGCATCTTTCTCATACAAGATTTGTTGCAAACAAGAATGATGTTACTGTTGATTTCTTAAACTGGCTTCAAAAGAAAATGCCGGAGCTTAATAATATGCAATTTATCTACGACCCTACAGAAACATTCTCTGTTGGAAGTGACTTTACTATAATTTTGGCTGATGAATAGAAAGGGAGTTTATTATGTTAGATTTAATCCAATCTCGCAAAAGTGTTAGAAAATATTCTGATAAGCATATTTCTGATGAAGATCTAAAAAAAATTCTTGAAGCGGGAAGATTAGCACCTTCTTGGATGAACGTTCAGTCTTGGAAATTTATTCTTGTAAAATCTCAGGAAAATAAAGATTTGTTATCAAAATTATCAATAGGTCAACAACATGTTAAAAATGCCGATGCTCTGATTGTTTGTGTTGCGGATATCAATGCTTGGGAAGAAGCTAAAATTACGCATATTAAAAAACCTGCTCTTAATCCTGCCTTACAAGGTGAAAACGGTTTATTAATAAGAACAATGGAGCAAATTATTTATCCGATTTCTTACATGATGTTAGAAGCCCATTCTCTTGGCATAAGTTCTTGCATTATAGGAGCTCTGGGTAATGAAATTACAGGTGTGGAAGCTGATACGTATAAAGAAGTTAAAACTAAATTAGGCTTAAAAGAAGGGCAAATTTTGTCTACAATTATTACTCTCGGGTATGATGCGGAACCAAGTGAAATCAACAAAATTCGCAAAGATTTTGATGATGTTATTTCTTTAGAAAAGATCGGCAATAAATTCTAATCTAAATCAGGTTCGCCGTTCATTAATTTCAAAATTTCCACAACTTTTGGCATTTGGCAGTCGAATGAATAATGAGCTTTTCTTATAGAACATTCGCTGCAATTTCCGTTTAGCTTGTAGCATTCAATTGCTTGCTCTGTCCAATTTTTAGTTATTGAACAAGAAATTCCCCCTTGAGGTTTTAATAACACTTGATTTAACATCTGTACACTCTCCCACGAGTACATCGTAAATCTTTTTTATTAAATTGACATCATATATTTGAATGAGTTAGAACTGTTAATTTAGATAAATAAGCATCAGCCAAACTCATTCTTTTATAAGGGTTTCGCTCTTCTCGACTTAAATTTTCCAATTTTTCAATTAATTCATACGCGCTAATATTTAGTCTGCATTTTTGTATAGCTAATTCCCAATCTTTGTAATCTTCTTTTGAATTTGCGTGAACTAAATCCGCATATACTCCGGCAAGAACTGTCTTTTTAAAAATTTTCCTCACTAATTTTAGCTTTTTATTTCCAATATCAGGAGAATTACTATCTTTAGTCGCTCGATTAATTAGTACTTTCAACAATTTTGCAGTTGTATTTGAATATGAACGGTCGCATAAAGTATCAATTTCATCAACTAACATCAAATTACCTTCGTGTAAAACAATATTATTCGGATTTAAAGAATCAAAAATTCCATAAAGGCGAGTTCCAAATTTCATCTCATTTAACAATGCCAAATCTGTTGCTAATTTATTATAACTATTCTGTGAAATATTAGAAAATTTTGGCAAATATTTTTTTATATAATATTCTTTTTTACTATTCTCACTATACCTTTTCGCCAAATGTTCTGGTATTCCTGCTGGTAGATGAGGAGATATATTTTTTAATATTTGTAATTTCCCGAGTGTTAAAATTGCTTCTCCAAAATAATTTTGCATTGCTTTAAATTTGTTTTCTCCCCACTTGAAACTATCACCAATATTTTCCGCATTAATTCTCTCTCCAATCGGAATTCTTGCAGCATATTTTTTAGTTATCTTATAAACAACGTTATGCGTTCCTTCTCCTATAAATCTGCTTTTGGTAAATATATCTGTTAATGCTGCTTTAATTTTGTTTATTAATAAATTTTTTTCACTATCATTAATTTGAGATTTCTTTATAACTCCATCCAAAACTTTTTCAAGTTCTCTGGACTTACCACGAAAAACAGGAGTTTGTATATTTCTATTATTTATCTTAGGAGTATTAATATTTACTAAAATTTGCATAATTTTCTACTTTCGCTTATATACAGAGTTTAAAAATTCTTCAACTTTTGGAATTCTTTTTGACAAATCAGGATTTCTCCCACGTATTAATTCTAAATTCATAATAAAATCATTAACATCCATTTTTATATTAGAATTATATAGAACCAGTCTCCATACATTTTCATCAAAACACCTTGTATCGTATGGTAATTCTGCTTTCTCAGAGGCTATTATAATCTTTCGCAAAATCTCTCTTGCATCATCTACATTATTTCCATAACTTGTTACAGGACGATATAATGTCAATTTGTATAACATTACCTCCAAAATTTTTCCTACAGAATTGTTATCAGAAATATAATTACAAGAATCTATTTCATCGATTAGTAAAAGTTTGTTATCTGATAAAACTATATTCCCAGGATTTTGTGAATCAAAAAAATAATATTCACCTTCGGAAGATTTCATTTTGTTCAATTTTGAAATATCTTTGATTAAATTATCATAACTCTCTTGGGGTACTTTCGCAAATATAGGTAAATAATTTTCTTGATAATATTTCTCACATTCTTCTAATGATTCCATTTTTTTCACTATGTTAGACGGAACTCCAACCGGAATATGTCTACCTGCATTCTTTAATATAGAAACTTGTCCTATTTTAACCAATGGTTCACCGTAATATGTATGCAAATCTTTAAAAATATTTTTTCCTAATTTAAATTCGCCATTAATAAAATCTGAAACATTACGGGCATTTTTACGTATTTTAGCTACAAAATTATTATCTATAGCATATACATTTCCAAAAAAACCGGAACCTAAAAATCTCTCAGGCTTTACAAGTTCTGAATATGCTTTTTTAAACATATCTAAAAGTATAATTTTTTCGTTATCCTCGATTTTTGTCTTCGTAAAAACATCCTTTGCAGCCACTCCAAAATCTTCTACAATGCCTTTGAATGCGGGCTTTTGGGGTGTATATTGATATTTATTATTAACAGGGGTAATTTTCATACTCCTAATAAAACCCGTAAAAAAAAAATTTGCGCTAAACAAAAATATTTATTGCAAAACCCGATACAATACTTACAACCAGCAAAATAAAAATAATTTTCAAAGTATCTTTAAAATCGTTATTTTTAAGTAAGACCAAAAGCCCTAAACCGGCATTAGATAACAACCCGCTCATAACTGCTCCAAAAGATATTGTTCCTTTAATAAGCATCATAGTTAATCCTATAGATATTGCGCAATTAGGAATCAGTCCGACAAAAGAAGCCACAACAGGCTGCCATAAACGGCTTGAGGCAATATAATTTGTAATTTCTATATTTGTAAGACAATAGTTTAAAATAAGCGTTACAACAAGCACGAAAACCCAAATATTCAAAGTATGAAGTATTGGATGTATAATTAACTCCCTTTTGCTTCCATGCTCCAAATCATGCTTGCAGCAGCCTTCTTCGATATGTTCTTTTACATCAGTTTTCACTGTTTCTAATGTCTTTTGAGGCATTGTAAAATCTATAAAATATCCGACAATAATTCCTATTAACAATTTCAAAGCAACAATCGGAATTATTAAATAAGCTTTTTCAGGTATTGCAAGAAGTATCGGAATAGTTTCATCAGAAGTCGAAAGGTAAACTGCGATCAATACTCCTCTTGTTATAATTCTTCTTGAATATAAGCTGCTTGCGATAACAGAAAATCCGCATTGTGGGAAAATAGACGCCAGAGAACCTATTAAAACACCGCTTTTTCCTGTTTTCTTGAGTGCGGAATTTATTCTGTCAGCATAATAAAATTCCAAAATCTCAATTATCAGAAAAACTATAAATAAAAACGGAATTAAATGAATGCTGTCACAAATTCCAT
>CALUVP010000146.1 GCA_944324215.1 Candidatus Gastranaerophilales bacterium
TATTGGGATTTTTAATTTTTCCTGAATTAACCTGTATAAAAGCCCCATATCTTGAATTATTAAAGCATCCACCTGCATCTCATCCAATTTCTTTGCAAGCTTTACTGCTTTTTCCAGTTCTTCATCCGTTAATATTGTATTTAATGTTACAAAAACCTTAGCCCAAAATTTATGCGCATAATTTACAACATCTTTTATATCCTCAAGAGAATTTGAGGCATTTTTTCTTGCCCCGAAATCAGATGCTCCAATATACACAGCATCTGCACCGCAATCTATCGCTTCAAATGCGGTTTCTTTGTCTTTGGCTGGAGCTAAAAGTTCTGTTCGCATTTATTAAACACCCATTTTTCGTCCAAATATTTTCTTTAAAAATGCGCCTAATCCGCCATTTTCGGCTTGATTTTTTATTTTTTCGTAATTATCTTTGACAAATTGATTTCTCGGATCTAATTCCTTTAATCTATCCATATATTCAATTGCACCATAATTATCACCTATAGATTCTCTGAAAGTTGCTAATTTTTCCAATGCTAATTTATTCTTAGAATCAACATCATAAAGTCTTTCATAAAACTCTGCAGCCTTCATCTTATCGCCCTCTGCTTCTAATAAAGCTGCTATTGTTTCTATCAAATCTACATTACTGTCATTAAATCTGTAAGCGGTTAAATACTCATTTAATGCAACATCTTTTTCTTTTCGAATTATATTATATTTCCCCCAGTTAATATGTTCATTAAAAGAATCCCCTTGTTTTTCATAAATTAGAGCTCTCATTTGGTATATTAATGGAGAATTAGGATCTATCTTTGCATATTCATCAATTTCTTTGAAAGCTTCTTCAAACATATCCTTCTGGAAATAATATTGAGCCAAAAGTGAGTGGAATATCTTTTCCTTAGAAAACGTATCCTTTATTTTCATAAGAATAGAATAACCTTCTTCATTTTTACCCATATCAAATAGAGCTCTTGCTTTTGTTAAATCATTTTTTGTAAGCTCATAAGCTTTTTCAGGCTGAGAATTTCTTATATAATATCCCGCCAAAATTTCTTCAAAATCTTTAAAACCTTGATCTATTCTTCCTCTTTCTAATATTTGTATTGCAGAAGCCACACCTTCTGTCTTTTCATACAATTCTGCAAGTTTTAGGAACACTACTGGATTTTTTTCGTCGTAATCAGAAATTTTTAAATATTCATCAATCGCTTCGTTTAATTTCCCTTGACCTTCACATAAAGCTGCGTATAAATATCTTGCTGGAAGTGATTCTTCTTGATCCTTTGCTTGTTCTATTGCTTTTTTGTAATCATTTTTCGCATGGCTCATTTGTTGTTGAAGTGCATGTAAATTCCCTCTTATCAGGTAATACTTAAATCTATCTTCATTTGCAAAAATATCTATCAATTGTTCATGTGCAAGAATATTAGCAGGATCAACCTCCAATATTTTTGCATAATAAATTTTTGCATCCTCTTTCTTTTCCAAAATCAAAGCCAAATGCGCTAATTTTGTTAAAACATCTATATCAGAAGGCTTTTGAGCCAATTGTTTTTTATACTCAGCATAAGCTTCATCATATTTTTCATTTTGTTCCAATTGTTCTGCCGTATTCATATAAATTCTCCTAATTAAATTTATTTTGTGCTACAGAAAGTCCTTCTTTAAAATAACACCCTATACCATCTTTTGCTTTTAACAAGACTGTTTTTAAGTTTTCAAGCTCATCTTTTGAAAAATTTTGTAAAACACAAACTTCAGACGGCAAATTCGGTTGAGGTCCAATTCCGATTTTTAACCTTGCAACATTACTCGTTCCCAAATGTTTTATAACAGATTTTATCCCATTATGTCCCCCATCTGAACCATTTGCTCTAAAACGAATTTTTCCTAATTCTAATGAAATATCATCATAAACAATCAGGACATCTTCTACCGAGATTTTATAATAATCCATTACAGCTCTTACAGCCTCCCCCGACAGGTTCATAAAAGTGGTGGGTTTTATCAATAGATAATCCTCTACTCCTGTACGTAAATTGGTCATTATACTCTTCAAACGGGAATTTTCACGAAATGTCAAATTAGAATTCAAGGCGATACTGTCTATTAGCATAAATCCTACATTATGCCTTGTAAAAATATATTTATCACCTATATTACCTAATCCTACAATTAATTTCATTAAATTCTAACCTTTAAATTTATTATCGAAAACGGCGCATATTTTTCATCATTTGATGAGCAGTTAACTTAGCACCTGCTGAACCCATTTTTCCCATTAAACTACCCATATTTTTCTTAACATCAGAAAATCCCTTCATCATCTTTCTCATCTGTTCAAATTGATTAATAAAGACGTTCAATTCGTGAATAGAAATACCTGAGCCTTGAGAAATACGTCTTTTTCTTGAAGAATTCATTAATTCTGGATGTTCGCGCTCTTCTGGAGTCATACTCTGTATTAAAACTTCTATGCGCTTTATCTGCTTTTCCCCCTCGTGAGAAATTTTCTGCCTGTCATCCTTTGACATTTTTAAACCCGGAATCATTCCTAATAATTGATCCATAGAACCAAACATTTTCATCTGTGACTGCATTTTTAGAAAATCATTATAAGAAAATTCAGCTTTTGCCATTTTCTTTTCCATCTCGCGAGCAGTTTTCTCATCAAAGACTTCCTGAGCTCGTTCAACAAGAGAAACGATATCTCCCATACCAAGAATTCTTGTTGCCATACGCTCCGGATAAAAATCTTCTAATGCGTTTATTTTTTCACCGGTTCCGGTTAATTTTATTGGCTTATGCGTGCAATAAACAACACTTAAAGCTGCACCACCTCTGGAGTCACCATCTAATTTTGTGAGTACAAGTCCTGTAATATCTAGTTGTGCATCAAAGTTTTCTGCAACATTTACAGCCTCTTGCCCCGTCATAGCATCAATTACCAATAATTTTTCCACCGGATGAAACACCCTATCTATAAGCAACAGTTCTGCCATCATGTCAGTATCAATTTGTAATCTTCCTGCAGTATCCAAAATTAAAGTATTAAAACCTTTATCTTTTGAATAATTTATTGCATTTTGTATAATTAACTGAACATCTTTGGACTCTTCAGAATAAACTTCTACCCCAATTTGTTCACCTAAAGTCTTTAATTGAGTAATTGCAGCGGGTCTATAAACGTCACACGCAACAAGGAGAGGATTTCTGCCTTCTTTTTTTAATTTAACCGCCAACTTTGCAGAAGAAGTTGTTTTACCGCTTCCTTGAAGTCCCAACATCATTATCAGATTAGGATGACCAGAAAAATCCAGCGGAGAAACTTTCTTACCTAAAAGCTCTATCAACTCATCATGAACAATCTTTACCAATTGTTGAGAGGGATTGACTCCCTGCAAAACATTTTCACCTTCTGCTTTGTCCTTTATATTTGAAATAAAAGCTTTTACAACTCGTAAATTAACATCAGCTTCTAATAGAGCTCTTCGAATTTCTCTTAAAGCTTCCTGCATATTTTCTTGGGTTAGCTCTTTTTGTCCTGCTGTCTTTGCTATTATATCCTGTAATTTATCTGATAATGAGTCAAACATTTATTAATAATCCCTTTTTTTACAACAACACAAAGAAATCATATCATAAACATTTACTTATGCGAATATGCCAAAAGTTCTTTCGGTATTATCATTTTTTACGGTTTCAATACCTTTTATCATTTCATTTATAGCAGATTGTTCTGTTTGTAAGTTTTCCATTCTTGTATCTACTCGGGATTCTTTTTCGTTAATAACACTCTTTTCATACTCATACTGAATTTGAGCTTCATATTGAGCATCAGAATCATTGACTGAAAATATATTTTCAAAGTTAGAAGCAATATCTGTATTATATTCAAAGAACTCTTCACCATCACTATTTTCTTGTGAATTCATAGTAGTGATGTAATATTGATTGTTTTGTAACATGTTATTCAAGTAATCTGTGTCCTCTACCTGAGAATCAGCTACCCAACCATTATCTGCTATTGCTGAAAACATTTGATCATAAAAGTTTATTAGGCTTTCTTCTTCAGCAGTTAAAACTTGGTTATTAGTATCTACAGAAGTTGAGTATTCTTCTTTTGCAGCCTCTAATTCTTCTAATTTAGTGATATACTCCTGATATTCTTGAGAGTTTTTATCATACCAGCAATAAACAGTATCTCCTCTAGAGTTTGTATCTGTTGTACCTCCTGCACTTACATAGTTTCTCATTAGTTCTGTAATTAATAGATCTATATTAACAACATATTTCCCTGCAGCCGCACCACTTGTGTCTTTTGATGTCTGGCAAACATCTCCGCATTGTTCTCCGGAAGTATCTAGGTAATTGTTATAATTACTAATCGTTGTTTCACAGGCTTCTTTCAAAGCTTCTGAATCTTCATCAGATAAATAATTACAAGCACTCGTATACATTTGGTTTATCATTGAAGAAAGTTGAGTTTTTGAGGAACTTAAATCTTCACTTAATATCCAACAACGCTCTCCATTGGCATCTTCGTAATCTTGTTGTACAGTAGAAGCATTATTTATGGTATTTGCATTTGAAACGCTTGCCCAGCTGTTACCAAAACAACCTAAAAATTCTGGTTCTGTACCTGTTATTTCAGCTTCTGCTTGAAGACGATCAACTTCCTCCATTAGATTATTCACATTATCTGCAGATGTATCGACAGCCTCCTCTGCTAAGACAGCTCCATCAATTTTTTCTGCAGAAATTCCTGTCAAGCTTGATAATACACTTGTTCGTACTGTATCCCAATCACCTCCTGCTTTACCATCCGAAGATATCATTTCTGCATATTTTTGATATTTGTTATCAACGACAACCTTGCCAGAACTGTTCGTGAGTAAGTATGGAGTATTTTGGTTTGAACTCCCCGGGCGCATTAATGTTCCATAACTTAAGTCGACATAAGAAGCCCCACCATTGTTAGACCATTTCAAAGTCTTTGTATTTAACGCATTTTGATACTCTTGCGTAATTCTTTTCATATCCCTAGAAAGCGACATTTTTTGTAATGACAGATCTTGCAACTGATAGCCGATATCATTTTTTCGGCTAGTCAGCTGTAATAATCTAACTTGTGATGCTGCCATTCCCATTTTCTGTACCGTTTTCCTTTGTATTTTCCCTTTTATAATGTATTACGGCTAAAATGTTCTAAAACTTTAGGATATATTCAAAAATTGTTACAATTCTTAATAGAAAAATTCAAGAAAATTCACCGCTTTAGTTTTGTAAAATTTTGTAACAATTTAGCTAATTTCCCTAAAGTTTTTTTAAAACCTGCCGTAAACATCATTATGTGTTAGATAAATTTTGAATGAAAGGAGTTATATAATGGCAGGTTTTGAAATTAATTTAGGCGGCAAAAAATTTACGATTAAAGAAGGGGATAAAGTAAGTGATTTAATAAAAAAACCTGAATTAAAGGAATTGGCACCATTATTTGACCTTATTGATAATTCTAAGAGTGCTTTTGGGGGTGATGGAGTATTAGATACTACAGAAATTGAAATGTTGCAAAAAGCACTAAGTGGCACGAAAGGAGATGTTAAAAACTATGATGTAGACAAGTTTTGTGAGGATTATTTTAGCTCCGGTAAAACTAGGGATGAGTTTTTTAGCTCTTATAAAATATCTAAAAAGAAAAGTGCCAAACCATCTTCTAAAGCATCTTCAAAAGCATTTAATGAATATATTCAAAATGCAGCAAACAAGTACGATAAAGACCAAGTTACTGAGCAATTATCAGGAAATACTTATAAAGTAAGATCCGGTAATACACTATATAATATTGCAAAAAAAGCTTTACAAGATGAGGGAAAAACTCCAACCAATAAAGAAATCAATGAAAGAATGGCACAAATTGCGTTAGTAAACAATATTAAGGATGTTAATAACTTAAAAATTGGTACTGAATTAAAAGTCGGGACAACTCCTCCGGCAGCAGGTGAAGGGACAACTCCTCCGGCAGCGGGCGGAACTAACCCTCCGGCAGCAGGCGTGGGAACAACACCTCCGGCAGCGAATGATGGGACTAAACCTTTAGTAGCAGCAGAAAAAGGAGAACTTGCCAAGGCTATTGCAGACAAAAATTCATCAATTACAGTTTCATCTAACGGCTTGAATATGGGCTCCGGCATGCCTGTAGACAAAGACGGCAACGAACTTAAGGACGCTAATGGAAAACGTAATTTCAAGGATCCTAAGTTTAAAGCTGGCGGATATGTTATGAAATACACCTCTGGCGAAACTGTTATGTACCAAATAACCAGAAGTCATGTTGATGGTAGCCTTGGAAGCGAAGTTAAACTATCAGCTTCATCGATAGAAGAGTTGAAAGAACTTGATAAGAATTTCCATGATACAGCTCTAAAAGTTAAACCATCGGTAGAAAATGAGACCGAAGAGCAGGCAAAAGCAGGAAAAGCTGAAAATCTATCTGCTTTAAAAAAGCTTGTAACATTAACAAACGGTAATATTCAAGTGATTAAAAACGTTGCAGAAAAACTCCGTGACGATAATTATGTAGATAGAACCTCCGATGAATACAAGGCTTTTGTTCAGGATTTGTTACTTACAAGAAATGCTGACGTTATAAATGCTATGTTTAAAGATAATAATGGAGACGATACTACTGTAGTTCTTGAAAAAGACAAAACCGCACATGAAATTTTAGCAGGTATGTATCAGGAAATCCGAGCAAAAGAAAAAGCCGGAGAAAAATTATCCGATGAAGAAATTAAACTAAAAGGTTCTTTAGCCTCCCTCAAAGAACATGATGGTTACAAAGTAGATGCTGATACCGAAAATGGTGTTCACGAAAAATACATGAGCTACAGCAACATGGATGGAACACCAATGTATCAAGTAGAAATTGATGACAACAGGTATTATGCAAAAGATCCGAAACTTTTGGATGAATTTTTGACAAAACTTGAGAGTGCTGACACTGACGAGAAAAAATCGGCACTATTTAAAGAATATATTAATACTCAAGATACAGGACTTGCCAAATGCTTAGCCCAAAATGTCAAAACACTTAAAGCAAAAGACGAAGATATAATATCACTAGTCAAATCTAATGGTATGGAGGTGTTAGCTATTCTTCCAACTCCTGATAGAGACGAGGTAACATATTCAGACGAAGTCTTTGATGCAGTTATTTCAAGAGCAAAAGAAATAGTTACTGCAGACAGAGGTAATCTGGGAAATGCTGTGGGACTAGACAATATATCGTATTGGATAAATAACTCAGGCAAAACTGATGAAGAAAAGGACAAAATAAGAACAGAAATATTAGAAACCTATTTTAAAGTCACTCAAGAAGAAAAAGGTAACAAGACTTATACTTTCAATCCTTCAAGACGCCCTACATATGAAGAAATGAATGATTTAACAGACTTTAGTACAGATGCTGGTTATTTTGCTGAAGCACTTGTTAAATATACGAAACTAGAGGACATGGGCAAAGGTCAATATAATGAAGCTATTGAAAGTTGGTATACCGGTACTTATACTGTTCCACATTATGCTGAAATGGTAGAAAAAATGAATACCAAAGAAGAGGTAATTGATTTTATTGATAACAAAGTTGCAACAGATAAAAATTATCACCTACCTTTTGATAAAATAATAGAAAAATTCCCAGATGATAAAGAAATCGCCGACAAACTTGTGACGAACATTGATAATCATTCCACAATATCAGACGAATCTAAGCTAAAGCTTATCAAAAATTACATGAAAACAGAAGGAGACAAAATAACCTTCGACAAATCAAAATTGCCAGAAGGATACACTGTTCGTAATTTCATTGATAACATTTTGCCTGACGATTGTCAAAATGGCGATGCCGCTAAATATTTCGAAGCAGTATTAGATACTATGAATCCTGAAGATAATAATGCTGATTTCTTATCCTTAATGAACAATCATGATTCTTCAGAGACTGCATGGAATAAAATTACCCAAAAGGTTGAAAAATACTTATGCGAAACAGGAACTCCAGGTACGAATACGTACAACCGTTTAGCAACCTATGCTTTCAATACTGGTATGTTGTCAGATGAAAGTAAGGCTATAGTTTATGAGAAATCCAGCAATCAAGTTAAACAGAACTTGATAAATAACGGGTACGATCGTCAAGGTTCTTTGGTTGTTGCTAAGCAAGGCGATAGCATTGATAAAATTGTTAAAGAATATCTGGCTAATCACCTAGATAAATTCCCTAGATTAAAAGAATCTGTAGAATCAAATAAAGAAAAATGGACTCCAGAAAGAATTAATGAAGCTCTTAATGATTATATGAATGATTTTAGAGCAGAAATTCTAAAAGATTTAGGTATATCTGACCCAACCAAAGTTAAAGCCGGTGAGATTATTGATCTTGGTAAAGTTAGATGGGACGAACACCAGCCAGGTTGGTGGAATTACAATTTTAATTACTAAACAGAAAGTTAGCTTTATATAAACCCTAAAATAAATTATTTTAGGGTTTATTATAACTTTTGTAACAAACCCGTTTTTAACTAATGAACTCCTGTTGTGTTTATTGTAGAATACGTTCTGGGGGTTTTTAGTGTTATGGTTAATTGTGCAGTCGAGTTTATAAAAGAAAAGATAGAAGATTTCAAGCCGGAAATTGGTATTATTTTGGGTTCCGGACTCGGAGAACTTGCAGATGAGTATTGTAAAATTGCAATACCTTATTCAGAAATTCCTGGATTTGAAGCTTCTACTGTTTCTGGTCATAAAAGCAGATTGGTTTTTGCAGAAATTAGCAGTAAAAAAGTTGTTATGATGCAAGGAAGATTTCATTTTTATGAAGGACATACTATACAAAAGGTCGTTTTCCCTGTAAAAGTTATGAAGCTATTAGGGGTTAAAACTCTAATTGTAACAAACGCTGCTGGCGGAGTTAACGCAAAGTTTAAACCAGCAGATTTGATGATAATTACCGATCACATAAATCATATGGGGGTAAATCCTTTAATAGGAGTCAATGATGACAGTATGGGCGAAAGATTCCCTGATATGAGTAATATTTATACCGAAAAATATGTTAATTTAGCTAAAGAAATTGCTAAAAATATTGGCATAGATTTGCAAGAGGGTGTTTATATGGCATTTACTGGTCCATCTTACGAAACCCCTGCGGAAGTAAAAATGGCAAGAATACTTGGCGCAGATGCAGTTGGTATGTCTACAGTTCCTGAAGCGGTTGTTGCTTCTTGGGCGAAAATGAATGTAATTGGACTTAGTTGTATTTGCAATTCAGCAGCGGGCGTAAGTACTGTAGGGCTTTCTCATGCTGATGTTATCAAGGCTGCGAATGATGCAAAAGATAAGTTCAAAAAGCTTGTAAAAGAGATTATAAAAAAAATATGAGACTAGATAAATTTTTGAAAGTATCACGATTAATAAAGCGCAGAACAGTTGCAAATACTGTTTCTGAAATGGGAAGGGTACTTGTTAACGGAAATAGCGCAAAACCTGCAAAACAATTAAAAGTCGGAGATATTATTGAAATAGAATATTCTAACAGAGTCGAAAAAGTTGAAGTTTTGGTAATTCCGACAGGAAATGTAAGCGTTCAGGATGCATCAAGCTTATATAGAGTTATTGAGGAGTAATAAACATGCCTGTAATTAATGAGCAATTCACAATTAATACGCGCGGAAACAATGATATTATAAATATTACAAAGCACGTTCAGAACTGCGTTTATCAGCACGAATTAAAAGATGGTTTGGTATGTGTATCTATACAAGGTAGTACTTCTGCTGTTACAACAATAGAATACGAAGAGGGACTAATAAAAGACTTAAAAGAAGCATTGGAAAGAATAGCACCAACAGGTGTCGAATACCATCACGACGAAATTTGGCACGACGGGAACGGTTATGCACATGTAAGAGCTGCGATAGTCGGCAGCTCTGTAAATATAGCCCTAAAAGACGGGTTGTTAAATTTAGGCACTTGGCAGCAAGTTGTGCTATTAGATTTTGACAACAAACAGCGTTCAAGAAATATTACTGTACAGATTGTGTATTGATGTGCTAATATGAATTTATGTTAAATCTATACATCACATCTTCAAATCGCAGAGAGGGTAAGACTTTTCTGACAGCAGGTCTTGCGGCAACTATGCAAAGTTTAGGGTATGCAACAAGTGTTTATAAACCTATTCAAACTAACGGTATTGAGCACAATGGTTTTATGCAATCTCCAGATTTAACTTATGTAAAAACGGTTGATCCATACATAAAAACTCATTTTTCATATTTGTATAAATCTGATATGGAACCTTTAATAGCATCAGAATTAGAAAATGAACCTATTGATATAGAGCTTATACAAAGAGAATATTTGAGAATAACTTCTACTTCTGATTGTACCATTTTAGATGGAGATTGCGGTTTATTAAGCCCTATAGCTCCTTGTATACAAACTGTAGATTTAGTAAGAAAACTTCAAACTCCTGTTATTTTTGTCGTTACTCCAAGAGAAGATTCTATTAATGATACCTTACTTTCAATTTACACAGCACAAGAAAAAGGTCTTGAAATAAGAGGGGTAATAATAAATAATATTAAAGAAGATTGCCCTAGAGATTTATTAAATGCGATTCCAAGAGTAATAGAAGAATACACAAATGTTAAAATTTTGGGTCTGATTTCACATATTAAAGGAAAAATTTCTCCGGAAGATTTAATTACAAATATCCTTAATGGTGTCGACATAGAAAGCATTTTTAACGTAAAAATAGAAAAGCTAAAATTATGATAATAACTGCAGGTATTTACAAAGGTAGAAAGCTTTTAGTTCCAGAAGAGAGCATTACTCGTCCGACCTTGTCGAAAGTCAGAATGGGAGTTTTTAATACCCTATATTCTCTAATTGGAGATTTTGAGGGAAAAAGCTTCCTTGATGTTTTTGGAGGCTCCGGCGTAATGGGCTTAGAGGCTCTTTCCAGAGGCTTTTCAAAAGTTACGGTCTTTGAAAAAAACTTAAAAGCTGCAAATATTATAAAAAAGAACTATGAATCTGTAGGGCTCAAACCAGATTTGCAAATTGGTGACAGCCAAAAACTCATAAAAAAATTGGCAGAAGTTTTTGATATTGTCTACATCGATCCCCCATATAAAAGTGATTTGTATGAAGTAATATTACAAAATTCTAAAGGCAAAATAATTGTTACAGAAGGGGTCAGTAGACTTGAAATAGAGAATTTAGAACTTCTCAAAACAAAGAATTACGGAGGCAAGCTGGTAAGTTTTTTCAAACAAAAATAAGATAGCAGTGGAAGGACTTGCAAAAAAAACAAAATTGTATTATAATACATGCAGAGAGTTGAAGTTTCAACTCGATATTTTTTGATTGAATCTCATATTATTTAGATTAATAGGATTGTTATTAAGTAGTGAAATTTTTTTAGAATTTGGTTAAGAGGCTTTTATTATGTATGTAAACAAGTGCATTAAGTGTGGTGCGGAATTTGAAACAAAGAACCCCAAAAGAGTGATATGTCCTAATTGCTTATATGCAGACAAGGGAAGTGAAT
>CALUVP010000147.1 GCA_944324215.1 Candidatus Gastranaerophilales bacterium
TAACTCAAAAATATGATAGCTTCTGGAATATAGCAGAACGATATTTAGAAGAGAAGTATTCTAGTGAGCCGGGAAAATACAAAAATTTGTCGCAAGAAAAACAAAATGCCATGATACAGAAAGAAGCAGAAAGGATAATGAAGTTAAATGGTTATTGGTATGATTCCAATCATAACTTTCCAGAACCGATGCTTAACACGGAAATCAAGGTGGTAGTTGAAAATCTTGATAAAGCTGCTTAAGCAAAATAATGAAATAGTAACAAATGAGCTAAGTTATAAATTTTAGCTCATTTGTTTTGTTTGTATTTGTACATGTTTGCGATATACTCTTGGTAAGAGGTAATGATGTATGAAAGATATGTTAGATAAAATCGTTCAGATAGAAAAAAAATATGTAGAATTAGGCGAAACTCTTTCTGATCCAAATGTTATAGCTGATTATAATAAATTCAGGGATTTATCAAAACAAAGAAAATCAATGGAAGAAACCGTTGAATTATATTACGCTTGGAAAAAAGCTTCAGACGCTGTCGAAGAAGCAAAGCAGATGATTCATGAAGAAAAAGATGAAGAAATGAGGAAGTTTCTAAAGGATGAAATGGAAGAAAATGAACAAAAAATTTCGGAATATGAAGAACGTATGAAAATACTTCTTCTTCCTCGCGATCCAATGGACGATAAGGATATCATGTTAGAGATCAGAGGCGGAGCCGGCGGCGATGAAGCAAATATTTTTGCTGGCGATTTGATGAGAATGTATATGCGTTATGCCGATAAAAATGGCTGGCAAACTCAAATCCTTAGTAAGACTGACTGTGAAGCCGGTGGAGTTAGTGAAGTTATAATTTCAATGAAGGGTGATAGTATATATTCACGTCTTAAATACGAATCAGGAGTACATAGAGTACAAAGAGTTCCAGCAACTGAATCTCAAGGAAGAGTGCATACTTCAACAGCGACAGTAGCAGTTATGCCTGAAGTTGATGATGTTGAAGTCGAACTTAATATGAATGATGTTGAAATAACAACCGCTCGTTCAGGCGGTGCAGGCGGTCAAAATGTTAATAAGGTTGAAACTGCAGCGAGAGTTTTTCACAAACCTACAGGAATTATGATTTTCTGTACAGAAGAAAGATCTCAACTTCAAAACAAAGAAAGAGCTCTTCAAATTTTGAAGGCAAAGCTTTATGATATGGAAGTTCAAAAACAAATGAAGGAAATTACCGATTTGAGACGATCTCAAGTCGGAACAGGGGATAGATCTGAAAGAATCAGAACTTATAATTTCCCTCAAGGAAGACTTACTGATCACAGAATCGGTCAGAACCTTAATGTTTGGACAGTTATTGATGGAGATTTGGATGAACTGATAGATTTGCTTACAGAATATGACCAAAAGTTAAAACTTGAAAAATTAGCAGAAATACAAATGTAAAATAACAGACGGTAGAGGGAAGTCTACCGTCTTACTCGCATTCTATTAATTTGCTTGTCTTTAATTAAACCATGAAGTCAATTTTTTCCAAAAAGAATTACGTAATGTTCGATTAAAATTTTCTACCTCATTAAAAGCCTGCTGTCTTTCTATATATTCAGACGGTAATGAGTGCTGAACTTTTTTATTCTTTTTTTTGAAGTGTTTTGGGTAATTGGACTCATTATAATATAGCTCAAATTTTTTGGCAGCAGTACCTTTTGGTAAATTTTTTATAGTGGTAATAATATCTTCATCTTCGTAACCATCAATCGCTAAGCAAGTAGCATAAGGGAGATTTGCCCAGGATCCTTTGTAAATCTTAGGGTCAACAAGTCGTAAATGTTTACCGGCTCTTGTAAGTGCACACGCATCTTCTTGTGTGAAGTATTGTACTGCTCTAAGATTAATACCTACTTTATCAAATAACGTAACCAATTCTTTAATTTCAGGGTTACGAGATAATTCTCGGATTATGTTAGTACTTACACTATCGCTGATTGATAATTTCCCGAAGTTAGGATTGTTTTGTTTCTGTTGTTTTTGAGTTGTTTTGTTACCGTAGTTTATTGATAAAATTTTGTCGATTCGCATATATCTGTACTCCTTTTTCTGCTAACTCTTATATAAAAACATGAAATTTTTTTTTTTGCTATTTTAAATTTTTTATTTTTTATCTTAAATTTGTCTAGTATTGGAGAACTACTCTAAAAATAATGTTTGTGATATAAAAAATGTATGAATAAACAAAGAAAATGTGTCGGATGCGGAGAATTAAAATTAAGAGAAAACTTAATAAAAATTACTAAGGATTATAAAGACGGAAGTGTAGTAATAAACCCAAATTCGAAAATATTTGGCAGATCTGCATATCTTTGTTATAATCAAAGTTGTATTGATTCAGCATTAAAGAAATCAAGATTGAACAAAATGTTGAAAACAAATGTTGTACTTGAAAAAAATGCTTTCAACGAAATCATACAAGCTCATAGTTTAGAATTTTGAGAAATGCTGAAAAGGGTGAAAGGAATAATTAATGAATAGTATAAGAGTAAGTGAATTAGCAAAAGAACTTGGATTGACCAGCAAAGAGGTAATCGAAAAGTTCGCGGAAATAGATATAATAGTTAAATCGCACTCAAATACAGTATCTCAAACCCAGATTCGTAAATTAAAAGAATATTTAGGAGTTTTGCCGCAAAAAAGTTCTGCAAAACCAAAAGCTTTTGTAGTAAAAAAAGCAAAAGTTGCGCAAGTTGAGGAAAATAAATCCGAAGAGACTATTAAATCGATATCGAAGATAGAAAAGGTGGCCAAAGCGCCCAAAATAGAGCGTGTGGAACGTATTGAGCGTGTTGAAAAAACTGCAGAAGAAAAGAAAGTTTTAATAGAGAAGGTGGATACAAAAAAAGCAGAGAAGCCGGCAATAAGAGTAGAACGTACAAAAGTAGAATACCCGAAGTCTAGGATTGAAATAGTAAGAAAGGCTCCAGCAAAGCCTGTAGGAGTGGAGGAAAAGACGAAAAAGCCTGCTCAAAAACATTCTCAAGAAAAAAAGCTTGTGGAAAGAAGAATTATTCCTCAAGAAATATATGAAGGCAAAGGTGGGCCTTCGTCTAAGAGAAAAAGTGATAGTAAGAAGAAGGATAAGGATTTTAACTCTAAAAAAGAAGATCAGGAAATGATTTCTTTGGAGAAAGCTGCGGCTCAAAAACATAAAAAAAAGTCTCATAAGGAAGAGGCTGTAGAAGAAGTAAAGCAAATAGTTGTAAATTCTGCGATGACAATAAGCGAATTGGCTGAAAAAATTCACAAAACTCCTGCGGAAATAGTAAAATTCCTCATGTTCCAAGGCATTATGGCAACGGTAAACCAGTTAATAGATGTAGATGTTATTAAGAAGGTTTGTGCAGAATATGAATTGGAAGTGTTGGAAGAAGACATTGATGCTTATATAGAAGAAGAATTAGAAAAAGAACAAAAACAGAAAGCGTTAATAGAAGTTGACAAAAAATTGTTAAAGAAACGTGCGCCTGTAGTAAGTATAATGGGACATGTAGACCACGGAAAGACTACCTTGTTAGATAGTATAAGAGCTTCAAAACATAAAATTGTAGCAACTGAAGTTGGTGGTATAACTCAGTCAATCGGTGCTTATACGGTATATTTGGATAATAAAAACGAAAAGAAGATAGTGTTTGTTGATACTCCTGGTCACGAAGCTTTCACGGAAATGAGAGCGAGAGGCGCAAAGGCAACAGATATCGCAATACTTGTAGTTGCAGCAGATGATGGTATAATGCCTCAGACAATAGAAGCTATTAATCACGCAAAAGCTGCTGAAGTTCCAATTATTGTTGCTGTTAATAAGTGTGATAAGCCCGGAGCAAATCCTGATAAAGTATTACAGCAATTAACTGAGCACGGTCTTGTTCCAGAAGCTTGGGGTGGTGAAACAATTACTGTTAATGTATCTGCTCTTCAGGGTACAGGTATAGATGAATTATTAGAATATATTCTTCTCTTAGCAGAAGTTCAGGATCTGAAAGCTAATCCAAAAGCAGAGGCTACTGGTGTTGTTATAGAAGCTAACTTGGATAAAGGAAAAGGTCCTGTTGCAACATTATTGGTTCAAAACGGTACATTAAGAACTGGAAACTGTATTGTAGTGGGTACAGCTTGCGGTAGGGTAAGAGCTTTGTTATCAGATTCAGGCGAAAGGATAACAAAGGCTGAGCCTTCAACTCCTGTAGAGGTATTAGGTTTGACAGAGGTTCCAAATGCCGGAGATTTCTTTGAAGTTGTTAAAAACGAAAAAGAAATGAAGTCTATTGTAGAAAAACGTAAAGAAAAAGAACGTAACAAGAGACTTGATGCAATGCTTCCAGCTCATATGAGAAGAGAAGCGGGTGATGCAGAGGGCGATATTCCTCAATTGAATTTGATTATAAAAGCAAACACTCACGGTGCAGCAGAAGCTGTATCACAAGCTATAGCTCAGCTTGAGTCAAAAGAAATTGTGACTAAGATTATACACGTAGGTGTTGGTGATATTTCTGAAGCAGATGTTATGTTAGCTTCTGCATCAAATGCTTTAATTCTAGGATTTACGGTAAAAGAAGACGCTAATGCTCTTGCGGCAGCTGAACGTGAAGGGGTTACAATTAAGAAATATGATATTATTTATCAAATTCTTGAAGATATTGAAAAGACTATGATATCTCTTCTTTCTCCTGAAGTTAAAGAAGTTGAAACAGGTAAAGTCGAAATTAGACAGATATTTACTATTGGTAAAATCCAAAAAATTGCGGGATCTTACGTTACGGAAGGTAAGATCAGCAGAAACGATACTGCAACAATTTACAGAAATGGTAAAGAAATCTTTAAAGGTGCAGTGGATCAGCTTAAGAGATTTAAGGATGATGTAAAAGAAGTTGCTCAAGGGTTTGAATGCGGTTTATCTTTTGTTAAATTTAATGATATCGAAGTCGGTGATATCGTTAAATTTACCACAAAACAAGAAATTGAACGTTCGGAATTAGAATGATAAAGCTACTAAAATGATTATGTTAAAATTATTTTAGTATGATAAGAGATTTGTGTAAAAACATTTCTTTAAACAAGAATTTACTTATGCTTGTAACTGTAGGGTTTTATATTCTTGCGGTTTATGGCGTTTTAAGTGAGCGTATTCTTATTGTTTCCATAATTATTTCATTATGGTTAATTCTCTGTGTAAGCAAAGATTTTTTCAAAATAAAATACATATTTGTGTGGTGTTTAGTTTTTTATTTAGGAATTGCAAATACTGTATTACGTCTAAAATCTATTGATGAGCTGGCAAGTATTGCTCCTGTCAATTGTAAGATTTTCGGGCAAATAGTTTCAATTCCTCAGAAAAAGGGTGATGATAAGTTAAGATTTTTCTTTAAGGTCAATAAAATTAAGTACGATAACATTACTCAAAATTTTGATGATGAAAAGACTTATGTTACCTTAAATACTGATAAAAAACTTAGAATATATGATTATTATGAACTCGAAGGAAGATTGTCACCACCTTTTAAAGTGGGAAATCCTTCTCAATTTGATTACGGAAATTATTTAAGAAATTTTAGTGTATATTCAGTTTTTTATTCTAAAAGAGGAAGCGAGCCTGTAAATATAAATCAAACATTAACAAAACGTGAGAAAATTTTACAGGGAATAAACGATTGTAGAGAAGAGATTATTCAAAAGCATTCCAAGTATTTGGAAAGTCCAAATCTTGAAATATTAGGAGGAATTGTATTTGGAGATGATGCAGTTACTCCTCCTGAAAATATAAAGAAATCTTTTATAAATTCAGGTTTGTTACATATTCTTGCAGCGTCAGGTATGAATGTTGCTTTTATATTTTCATTCTTCTTTTTAATTTTATCCTTTTTAAGGGTGAATTATAAGATAAATGTTTCTATCGGTATTGTTATGGTTTTAATTTATTCTTTTATGACAGGATTGGGAGCACCGGTTGTCAGGGCAACTTGCATGTTAGTATTTGTTATGTTAGGTAAACTTATTGACAGAGATGCTCATAGTATTTCTTTACTTTCTTTTGTTGCACTGCTAATGCTCATTTATAATCCGATGTATATTAACGATGTTGGTTTTCAATTATCTTTTGCGGCAACATTTGGTCTTTTGATTATGACACCGTATTTAGTACGAAGCAGCAGTAAAATAATAAATTGGGTAATAGGAACTGTAAGCATTCCGATAATTGCTCAACTTTGGGTAATGCCTGTTCAAATATTTTATTTTAATAATATTAGCTTATATTCTGTTTTTGCCAATATAATGAGTGTTCCGATTTTATCTGTCGTTAGTTTTGGAGGATTTGTCAGCTCTTTAATCTCAATGATAACTCCAGATTTTGTGTGTAAAGTTTTTGATTTTATTCTTAATCCTATGATATCATTACTTGTGAATTTATCCGATTTTTGGGGAAAACTTCCGCATTCAACAATTCAGACTACTCATCCTTCAGTTTTTCAGTTGATTTTATATTATGGAATTTTACTCAATATAGTAGCTTTTATTGATAAAAATATGAGAAAAAAGTATTTTAATCTTTTGAAAGCTACATTTGGGATAATGTTGGTACTTTTATTGTTATCAATGTTATCTTTTCCAAACAAAAATTTGGAGATTACAGCTTTTGATGTGGGTAACGCTGATGCTTTTCTAATAAAGACTCCAGAAAATAAATATATAATGATTGATACTGGAAAAAGCGCTTATAATGGCGGAAAATCTCAAGCAGAAATGTTAATTATGAAATATCTTTTAGATAGAGGGATAAAGAATATTGATACGATTATTGTAACTCATTTTGATAATGATCATTGCGGGGGTGTTGTAGATTTAATTAACGGTGTAAAAGTAAGTAATTTATATGTAAATTCAAAAGAGCATAAATCAAATGCTGCTAAGAATATTTACAAGACAGCAAAAGAAAATAATGTAAATTTAATATTAGCAGAAAATAATCAGTTAGTTTTAGATGATGATGGCTTAAAAATAACGAATTATCTAGTTTCTGACGTAGAAGGAGTTGGTGATAATGAAGCTTCAATTGTTACACTTGTAAGTTATAATAATTTTAAGATGCTTTTTACGGGAGATTCCGGAGTAGAAACTTTTGATAAATTAAAGACTTTTTTACCAGCAGAAATTTCTGTTTTAAAAGTTGGTCATCACGGCGCAAATGGTGTTTTGGACAACCAGATGCTAAAATATCTGAATCCAAAACAAGCCATTATATCCGTTGGTACAAATAAATTTGGTCATCCTTCAATTAGAACCCTAGAGTTACTAAGAGGGGTTGAAACTTATAGAACCGATATTAATAATTCTATCCGTGTTGTAGTTAACGATAAAGACTATAAGGTTCTTTTGTTTAATTCTAAGAAAAAGAAATATATAGAAGTTAAGTAGAGTTATTTCTTCTCTTGATTTTCTCTAAGCCCTTCCACAACATCTACTACTGTGTAAAAATCTTCTACTTTCTGGTAAATATTAGGACATAGCGATTTGATTTTTTGCAAAAATCCTTCTCTTTCTTTACCAGTAAGTTCGCCATCTGCTTTATTTTCACCGTTAGCATTTGTTGTATCGCATTCTTTGAATATACTATTAAGCATATCTCTGTCTTTTGCACTTATATTAACACCATTATCTTTAAAAAAGGTATTAATACCCTCAAGGTTCATCTTTAAATTACTATAATCAGGAATCATAAATTTTCTCCTATAAAATATACAACCATGTATATTAACGGCATAATTTTTAAAAACTTTAGGATTTGTAACAAGAATGTAACAAAAAACGAAAAAATCAATTCGTTTACCCTAAGTTCTCTTTATGTTAAACTAAAGCTATGAGTGAAAATTACGTACCATTATATAGAAAATATCGTCCCCAGACATTAGAAGAACTTGTTGGTCAGGAACATGTAAAGAAAACCTTAACTAGCGCAATAGAGTTGGGAAAAATTGCTCACGCTTTTTTGTTTACAGGTCCGAGAGGTACCGGCAAAACTTCTACGGCAAGGATTTTAGCGAAATCCTTAAATTGTAAAAATGGTCCGACAATTCATCCCTGCGGTGAATGTGAAAGCTGTAGAGATATTACAAATTCTGTACCGATAGATGTTATAGAAATTGATGCTGCAAGTAATAGAAAGGTTGAAGATACTCAAAATATATTGGAAAAAATTCAGTATGTTCCAGTAAATGGAAGGTATAAAATATACATCATAGATGAAGTTCATATGCTTACAAATCACGCATTTAATGCGCTTTTAAAAACGCTTGAAGAACCTCCGGAAAATGTAATCTTTATACTTGCAACAACAGAAGTTCATAAAGTTTTGGATACGATAAAGAGTCGCTGCCAAAGATTTGATTTCAGGCGAATTACAACAGATGATATTGTAAAGCATTTAAGATATATTTCAGATAAGGAAAATATTAATATAACAAATGATGCTCTGTTTACAATAGCCAAGAATTCTGCAGGCGGAATGAGAGATAGTATTTCTCTTTTGGATCAGTTAAGTTTATTGGGTGTATCAAAAGAGGTTACATCGGATGATGTTAATGCTATTTTGGGAAGAATTTCTTTTGATACATTGAATAAATTAAGCGGAAAAGTTATTGCATCTTCTCCGAATGAAGCAATAGAAATTTTGAACTACATATATAACGCTGGAAATGAACCATCACAGATATTAACTAATTTATCAGAGTATTTTAAGAATTTGTTGATAGTAAAAACTTGTAGAAAAGCACTGTTGCCAGAGTTAACGGGCTTAAATGAACCACAAATAGAAGAGATGTTGAAGCAAAAGGAACTTTTAGAAACTCAGCAGATTGTGTTTTTGATGGAGCGAATAACGTATTATATAAAAGAGGTTAAGCAAGCGACAAATCAGCATTTGTGGCTGGAAGTCGGTATGATCGATCTTTCTAATATGACAGAAAATACAACTTTACTGGATTTACAAAAAAGAGTTAAGGCTCTTGAGAGCGGAAGTACTCCTCTTGCTCAGCCACTAAGACCGCAAATTCAGAATATACAATCAAGCAGTATTCCTATAAAGACAACTGAAAAAGAACAGAAGACTGTGGAATCGGATCCTGTTACACGGCCTGCACCAATTCCTCCTGCTCAGACACCGGCTGCACAAGTTATAAAGGAAAAGACGGACGATTTTACACCACCTCCGATTTCTAAGAAGGCTGATGGAAATGATATAAATACATTGTGGCAGAATTTACTTATGAACATAAAAAGTCCAGCTACTAAGGCTCTTTTACACTTGGCAACTCCTGTAAAGATTTCTGCAGATGAGGTTATAATAACTTTCAAAAATGAAAAACTCGTATCACAAATAAATGATACAAATAAAAAGCAGATGCTTATAGATGCTGCAAATACAATGTTCAATCAGTCAAATTCAAAAGTATCGGTAAGACTTCCGCAAAGTGGTGATAATAGTTTACAGAATACAAAGCCTGTTATTGAGGAAGAAAAAAAAAAGGTAGCAATTGAAAAAGTTGAACAAATACCGACTGAATCCGTTTCTGATGAAACACAAGTTAATCCGAATGAAAAAGTTGTAAATAATGAGATTTCAACCGAGATAACTTCTCCTGATATAAAGAAAGAAGAAAAAAAATCTGAAAGGATAGAGTCTGATCAAGAAAAGATGGTTCTTGAATTATTCGATGGTAAATATATTGAGTGATTAAACTTCGGGTATTTTTCTTTTAACGTCAATTATTTTTTTATTCCCATCATACTTTATCAAAACTTCTTTATTGGAATTTATTTGTTTAAGTTCTTTTACTTCTTGCTTGGAATTAAATTTACAATCTATAATTTCAAAATCACCACTATTGTTTTCTTTAGATTCTATGTATCGCTCCGGCTTGAGATTTTTGTCGTTAAGGAGCAGTGTTCTAAAGTTCTTTCCATTTTCAAAAATTTCTGTAATACTGGTTATATTGCCGCTTTCTTCAGTTTGCAACATTGTAAATTTTCCATTAATCTTTTCATCGAAGATTATAATGTTAGTCTTAAAAGTACCATCTTCTTGGCGGATGGGTTCAATTTTAGAAATAATATTTCCGGTTGTTTTGTCTTTTTCTAAAATTGTTTTTATAAATTCATTGTTTTCTGTGGGGTAATATTCTGTGATAGTATCATTTTTATATTCTTTTATGAGTTTAAGATTACCATTGTTATCAAAATTTCTTTCCCCGTTAATTTCATCAACTTTGAAGCTATAAGGAAGTTCAAGCTTATTAGGAGTAAGTTTTAGCATATCAGAAACATTATTAACTATACCAATAGTGTCTTTGTCAAACTTTGGTTTTAAAAGAACTTGATTATAATTTGATATTGCAGCCAAACTCGATAAATTTGCTTTTAACCTAAGTGGATTTGGAGAGTCATTGTGAGCATTTTTTTCTTCAACTTGTTTATTATATGCAACACTGGCTTTAAATGTTATTTTATTAATCATTTAAATAACCTTACAGTTTCTAACCTTATATGGTTATAAAAACATTTCGTCTAAAAAAATTGCCTAAATTTTAATTTTTTCTATTATTATTTAAATAATTCTTAACATTTGAAGAAAGTGATATATTTTGAAGCATCATATTATATTTTTTTAAATCCCCAATGTTAGCGGCTTCTTGGAGTAAATCCCTTCTGGTAGAAAGTTGCATTTTTTCAGGTTCTTCAGGGGAATTATTTTTTTCGTCAATTTTTTTAATAACCGTGTCAATGTCAGAAGATGTTGTAATTCCAACTTTAGAGGCAATTTGCTTAACCGGAGTACCGGCAGGCAGGCGATAAAGCCAATTAATAGAATATTTATCATTCTCAGAAAGTGATGCAACACCGTACTGATGAGGGGTATACATAATATCTTCTTTATAAGGGCTATGCTGTAAACCTAGGGAATGTCCTACTTCGTGAAGTATAGTGTGATAAACTTCAATATCACTGTCGTATTGTTGGTGAATTCTCCCATCTGTTAAGCCAATTGCAATTTCTGCGCCGTACAATCTTCCTTGAGGATCCCAGCTAAAATAACAATGTCCTAAAGCTTTTCTATCAACTCGTTTCCAATCTACGTTAATGTTTGATTCGAGAAGAACACTAGTTATTTTAAATCTTAGTTTCCCTCCAGTAGCAGCGCACCATACGTTGAAAGCATCAATAACCATTTTTCTAAATTTAGCATCTTCGCCCGGCTTAGAATAAAATTTCATAGGGGCAATATAGACGACCAAATTATTAATTGGCCATCTCATGATTTTACCGTCTTTTATACTTCCGTTAAGGTACGTACGTCGTTGCATATTAATACTATAGCATAGTTTTTTGTTATATTATACTTTTAGCCTCAGTTGATTTAGCAGAAACTTTAAAGTATAAATGTATTATGAAGAAGTTTTTGGGAGTGATTGTAATAATATCTTTAATGATGCCGAATGTTGTTTTAGCATCAGAAGATGGTGTTGTTACATTAGATAAAAATAGTGTGGAAAAACCCAAAATTACAATAGATTCTACAGCTAAACAATTAAAAGGTTCTTTACTGGTAAATGATTCCGAAACTGTCGCTCATTTGATAGAAGTTCAAAAGGAGCACGATATAAAGGATTTGGAAAAACTTTGGCAGGGTACTGTAGAAAATAACCAGATGATAGAGTTTGCTCTGAAAAAATTGGCGACACCTGAGTCACAAAGGCGAATACACTCTTCTTTGATGGCAAAAACTCTTTCTGCAATTATTGCAGGAGCATCATTTGTTCCGAGCTTGATGGGGGCAAATTATGGGGTTCAAACATCTGCTTTTTCTGCCGGTAGGCTTGCACAGGGACTTTTAAACAGAAAGACAATGCCTCAGGAAACTCCTCTAACTGATACTGAATTAATAGAGTTAGCCGGCATGATTGAAAATCTTCAAGATGC
>CALUVP010000148.1 GCA_944324215.1 Candidatus Gastranaerophilales bacterium
TAAAGGCGTTTCTAAGGCTGTGGATAATATAAATTCAGTAATTACACCAAATCTATTAGGCGAAGATGCTTTCAATCAGCAGCTTATAGATAATTTGATGATGGAAATGGACGGAAGTTTTGATAAATCTACTTTAGGAGCAAATGCAATTTTAGCAGTTTCCCTTGCCTGTGCAAGAGCAGCTTCTGACGCTCTTAATATACCATTATATAGATATTTAGGTGGAATTGTGGGACGAGTTCTTCCTACACCTATGATGAATATTTTAAATGGTGGTGCTCATGCTAATAATAATCTTGATTTTCAAGAATTTATGATATCACCTGTTGGGATGTCAACTTTTAGTGAGGCTTTAAGAGCAGGCTCAGAAATATTTAATACCCTTAAAATTATTTTGAATGAAAAAAGACTTGCAACAACAGTCGGTGATGAAGGAGGTTTTGCTCCAAATCTAAATAGTACGCGTGATGCAATTGAAATTATAATTAGTGCGATTGAAAAGGCAGGTTATAATACTAATAATATAAAAATTTGTCTTGACGTTGCTGCCTCAGAGCTTTATGAAGAAGGTGAATGCTCTGGGGGTGTTTGCTCTCTTAGTCAATATTATTTGAAGGGTGAAGGTAAAAAATTAACTTCTGAACAGATGGTAGAATATTTAAAAGAATTGGTACAAGACTATCCGATAATCTCCATAGAAGATGGATTGGCGCAAGATGATTGGCTTGGTTGGCAAAATCTTACAGAAACTCTTGGTGATAAATGCCAGCTTGTAGGTGACGATTTGTTTGTTACAAATACAAAACGCCTGAGAGAAGGAATTGATAAAAAAGTTGCTAATTCAATACTCATTAAGCCAAATCAAATAGGAACTTTAACTGAAACTTTAGATGCAATTTTAATGGCTCAGAAAAATAATTTTACAGCCATTGTTTCGCACCGATCCGGTGAAACTGAAGATAACTTTATTTCTGACTTGGCTGTTGCAACTAATTGCGGTTTGATTAAAACAGGCTCTCTTTCAAGGTCTGATAGATTATCCAAATACAACCAGCTTCTTAGAATAGAAGAAGAACTTGCTGCGGGAGGTAAATTTCTAGGTTTGAAAGCTTACAGTAGTTATATGTAAAATGATTTGCCGAAACCTTTTATTTTAGGGTTATTACATATTTCTGCCATTCCTAAAAAATAATTTTTTAGAGCCTCTGATTGATTGGAAAAAACATTTTTTCCAATCATTATGTGGCTTTTTAAAACTCCTTCAACTGCTTTTGCAGGAGGTGAGGACACAAATTTTTTACCTACATAAAGTTTTGAAGTAATATTACCGATTGGATTCATATACACATACCTTTTTTTACAATATCACGTTATAAGTATAAAAAAATATTGTGTTATTAAATTGCTTTTTTGTTACAAAATTTAATATTTATAGTTCAGTTCTTCCTTCAAGGGCTCTTGCCAAGGTAACTTCATCAGCATACTCTAAATCAGCGCCAACAGGTAAACCAAAGGCAATTCTCGATATTTTAATACCGAAAGGTTTTATTAATTTTGTTAAATAAAGGCTGGTAGCTTCTCCCTCAACGGATGGAGAAAGTGCCAATATAACTTCTTGAACTTCTTCGTTTGTTAGTCTTGTGAGAAGTTCTTTAATTCTAATATCTTCAGCTCCGATTCCGTCCATAGGAGAAATTAAGCCTTGTAAAACGTGGTATAAACCTCTATATTCGTTGGTTTTTTCAATTGCTATTAAGTCTTTAGTTTCTGCAACAACACAAATTACAGAACGATTACGACTTGTAGATTCACAAATTTCACAGGGACTTTGGGTTGATATGTTGAAACAAATTTCACAAGTTTTTGCACATCTTTTTGCTTCTATAACTGAGTTTGCGAACTTCTCTACTTCTGATAGAGGCATTTTTAGTATCTGAAAAGCCATCCGCTGTGCCGACTTTGGCCCAACGGACGGAAATTTCTGAAACTGTTCTATTAATGCTGCTATACTTTTTGGATAAATCATTTTGTAGTCCTATTTAGAGGTTGACTTGTAGTTGTATTACAATCTTGTCGTTTTAGAATTGTCAACCGACCTAATGTCTACATGCGTAGCACCTAGAATAAGCCCGGGATTGAAATTCCACCTGTTACAGCTTTCATTTTTTCTTCCATAACTTTTATTGCTTTATTAGAAGTTTGGTGAATAGCAGCCGTTATAATATCTTCTAACATTTCAATTGTATCTTCAGAAACAGAAGAAGGATTTTCAGGGTTAATTGCTTCTGCGGATAATTTTATTGATTTGAATAAACCTTTTCCGTCACAAATAACTTTTACTGAGCCGTTTCCTGCTTCGCCGGAAATGTCCATCTTATTTAATTCATCTTGAGTTTCTTTTAGTTTTTTCTGAATATTTTGAGCCTGTTTCATCATATTCATCATGTTCATCATAAGTAAGTTCCTCCTATATTCCCCATTTGTTATTTTCGATAATTATAATTGATTTTCTATTTTTGTCATCAAATCATCATCAATGTCAAAATTTGCATAAACATTTTGAACATCATCGTGTTCTTCAAGTTTTCCGAGTAATCTCATAATGTTTACAGCAGTTTTTTCATCTGTAACTTCTATTGTGTTTTGAGGAATTCTTGTAAATTCCGCAGTTACAGACTTAAATCCGTCTTTTTCCAAACCTTCGGCAACAGGCTGAAGATTTGGAACAGATGTGTAAACCTTGTATTCATCTTCTTCTTCAACGATATCATCAGCATCCAAATTGATAGCAGCTTCGAATAATTTTTCGTAGTCGATATCATCTTTGTTGAAAGTTATGCAACCTTTTTTGTCAAACATCCAACCTACACAACCTGTTTCGCCAAGATTGCCGTTAAATTTTGTAAAGTAGCTTCTAATATCTCCTGCAGTTCTGTTTTTATTATCTGTCATTGCTTCAATTACAACAGCAACACCGCCTGCTGCGTAACCTTCATAAATCATTTCATCATAATTTTCATTGTTTCCTGAGCCAGATCCTTTTTCAATAGCTCTTTTTATGTTGTCATTTGGAAGTCCGGCAGCTTTTGCTTTTTCAATAGCTGTTCTAAGACGGAAATTCCCAGCCGGATCAGGCCCTCCAAGTTTAGATGCTACTATAATTTCACGAGAAAATTTTTGAAATTCTGCAGCTCTTAGTGAATCTGTTTTAGCTTTTTTATGTTTAATTGTTGACCATTTTGAGTGTCCGCTCATTATATATCCCCTTTTTATTATCTGCATTTTGCAAATATAATGATAACTGAAACCAACTTGTATATCAAGTATTTTCTTATAACAAAGCTATTGAGAGGTTTGTTTTGATTTTTTTTTTATTTTATATTATTATGAAACAATGCTTTTGATAAATGTTTTAGTAATAGCCGTATTATTATTTTTTAATGGCTTTTTTGTAGCTGCTGAATTTGCGTTGGTTGGCGTAAGAAAAACTCGTATTCAGCAGTTGGCAAATGAGGGTAATTTTAATGCTAAATTAGCTTTAGATGCCGTAAAAAATATTGACAGGTATATTGCTGCGGTTCAATTGGGAATAACTATTTCAAGTTTAGGAATAGGTTGGGTTGGAGAATCTACTCTTGCTACGATTATTTATCCGTTATTTTCATTTTTGCCGGGAAATTTAGATTCTATTGCTACCCATACTGTTTCTGTATCAGTTGCTTTTGCAGTAATTACAATTTTGCACGTGGTTGTTGGTGAATTGATGCCAAAATCTATTGCATTACAATTTCCTGAAAAAACGACTCTTTGGGTTGCAAAGCCAATGTTTGTTGTTACAAAAATATTTGCTCCAATGATATTTCTTCTTAATGGTTTAGGAAATATTTTACTTAAACTTTGCAGAATAGAGCCTGCTACGACTCATCATATGGTGCATACTTCCGAAGAATTAAATATGCTAATAGATGCAAGTTGTAAAGGTGGAGCTTTAGACGAAAAGGAAGCGGAAATTATACAAAATGTATTCAAATTTTCCGACTTAACGGCAGCTCAAGTGATGATTCCAAGGACAGAAATGGTGGTATTATCTCTAAATATTGAGTTGGAAGATTTAAAGAAAGTAATTATTGAAAATCAGTACACAAGATATCCTGTTTATGAAGGTGATTTAGATCATATTGTTGGGTTTATACATATAAAGGACGTTTATCCGCAAATTGTGAATAATCAGGAATTTACGCTCAAATCTCTTTTAAGGGATATATTGTTTGTACCGGAAACTATGACTATAGACAAAGTTGCAATGGAATTTAGGAAACATAAAACTCAAATAGCCGTTGTAATAGATGAATTTGGCGGAACTAGCGGACTTATAACTCACGAAGATGTTATGGAAGAAATTTTGGGCGATGTGCAGGATGAATTTGATGAAGAGGAAGAGTCTGACGTAAAGAAAATTAGTGAAGATTGTTTCGAAGTTTGTGGTAAAATGCGGGTAGACGAGTTTTGCGATTTCTTTAATGTTACAATAAGTGATGAGGATGTAACGACTTTAGGTGGTTACTTTCTTAAAAAATATGGTAAGATTGCCGAAAAAAATGACACCGTTGAGGATGAATATTTCTCATACTGTGTAACAGAAACAGATTCCACAAGGATTGTTAAACTAAGAATTAATAAACGGGCGAATTAAGAATTTAATCGCATTTCCGGCAATATGTTGTTGCATAGCGTATTCAACTTTATCAAGTGGCAATTCTGCTGTTATTAGCTTTTCAACTTCCATATCTCCTGATGCAATTAAATCAAGAGCTTGACGAAAATATTTTGGAGTATGATGAAAAACGCTCATTAGCCTCATATCTCCATAATGCATTTTAGTAGTGTCAAAACAAACTTTAGAACCAGATTTGCACCCTCCAAAGAAATGCACTGTTCCACCAGGACGAACACAAGAGAAAATTAATTCCCAAATTTCAGGCATTCCAACACACTCAATGGCGACATCTAAACCTTTTTTTTCATCTGAAAAGTCCTTAAAAATTCTTTCAGGGTTAGAATATTTTTTTAAATCAACTATTTCATCTGCATGAGCAAACTCTTCTGCAAGCTTTAATTTAATAGGATTTCTACCTGCAACAATAACTCTTGCGCCTTTTAATTTGCATAATCTTGCAAACATCAAGCCAATAGGACCTATTCCGATTATGCCTACAGTATCTCCCGGTTTAATTCCTGTTCTTTCAACACCGTGAACTACATTTGCAAGAGGTTCTGAAAAAGCAGCTTTTTCAAAAGGTAAGCTCGGTGGCAATATCAATGTGTTCTTTTTTACTATTCTTTCCGGAACAACAATGTATTCGGCATAAGCACCATTTAGAAGATTTAGATTTTCACAAAGATTGTACTCGCCTTTTTTGCAGTAAAAACATTCTCCGCAAGGAGCTGAGTTTGCACAAACAACTCTATCTCCAACTTTAACATTCTTGACGTTATCAGCAATTTTTTCTACAATTCCTGAGAATTCGTGTCCGAAACCGGAAGGAATATCTTTTATTAAAACAGGATGTCCGCGTCTATAGGTTTTAACATCTGTTCCGCAAGTTAGAGCAGCTTGAATTTTTACCAAAATTTCACCTTTACTCAAAGGCTTAATTCTGGTTCCTTCATATCTTATATCTTGTGGTCCGTAAAATAATACTGCTTTCATTTTCGTTTATTTTATTGTTTTTAAAACCGTTGCTGTGATATCATCGCCGCCGTATACTACAGCAGATTTTGGAAGTACCATTGTATATCCGAGTTCAGTTGCTTTCTTTCCAATTTGAGCTGTGATTGCGGCGTCAGCAGCCTTTAATTTTGTAGTGTATTCTTTTAAATTAGCTTCTCTTTTTTGTGCAAGTTGCTTTTCATAAGATTCAGCTAAAGATTTTTTCTTTTTAATATCAGTTTGTTTGTTTACATCGGCTTGAGCTTTCTTTATAAAAGCTGCTAGTTCTTTATTTTTTGCTTCTTGTGAAGATTTAAGAGCTTTTACCTGAGATGAAGCTGCTACAATTTTTTGAATATCAACAACTGCAATTTTAGGAGGCTGAGGCTCGGCAAATGTAGCTGTCGTCGTCATCAATAGTGTTAATACTGATAAAATAGTTAAAACTTTTTTCATGCTATCCTCTCTTGTAATTTATAACAAAAAGTACAACTGATATGATAATTATACCCACAGATACCAATATTGCAACCGGTATTCCGAATACGTACCTTACGCTGTCTAGTCTGAAAGATTCCACCAGAATTCTAACGACAGAATAGAATATTAAATAGATAAGGGCTAAATTCCCGTCTTTTTTTAGTTTATTGGTTTTTACCAAAAACATAAGAATTATAAATATTACAATATCAAGTACACTTTCATACAAAAATGTCGGATGAAAATATTGGTAGTCTTGATAAGGAATAGGTCTGTATTGAGGCGCAATATATAGTTTCCACGGTAAGTTTGTAGGTGTTCCAAAAGCCTCCGAGTTGAAGAAATTTCCCCATCGACCTATAGCTTGTGCTATAGAAACTCCAATTGCGCATACATCGCAAAGTTTGATAGGATTAATCTTATGTCTTTTAGCAAAAATCCATAGACCGATAGTTCCACCGATTAATGCCCCGTGGATAGAGATTCCGCCGTGTCTTATTGCTATGATTTCGGTCGGAAATCTCAAATAAAATTCATAATTCAAAACGCAATAATATAATCTAGCCCCTAGTATTCCAAAAATTATCAAATACGGTGCCAAATCTATAATGGTTTCCTTTTTTAAGTTAAAGAATTTCGTTCCAAAGTAATCAGAAACAAGAACTCCAACACAAATAGCCAGAGCCATTATAATACCGTAATAGTATATATTAACTCCAAATATGGAGCATAGAATTTGAGAAGGCGAAGTAAACATTATTCTTTACCTTCAAAAACAGACTCATCACCGTTTATAAATGCGTTAGACTCTTCGATTAAAGTTTCTATTGTTTCTTTGTCCTCAACATCAGGTTTCATCTCTAAGTATTTTTGCAGATTCTCTATTGCTGATTTTTTTAATTCTATTGCTTTATTCTTCTCTTCAACAGCCTCCGTTCTCTTTCCAGCTTCCATTACTGCATTTTTTTCATTAACATCTTCGGATTCATCGCTGTCTTCTTCTAATTTTTGAGCTGCATTATCAACAATTTGGTTAGCTTTCTCTGATTGTGCAACACCAAGAGAATAATAAAAATCTGCAAAATCAGGTTTAATTTTGATACCACTTTCCAAAGCTTCAATAGCTTTGTCGTATTTTTGAGCGTTAATTGCTGCTACTCCAAGGTTATAGTAAGTTTCATACATTGTTGCATCCAAGTCCAAGCTTGCTTGAAGCCTGTTCATTGCAGATTCATAATCACCTTTTTGCATATATTCAGCCGCTTTATTATTAAGTTCTTGTACTGCCATATTATTTATGCAAGCTGTTGAAATAACTGCAACCAAAAGGACAGATACAATCATTAAAGCTTTTTTCATATCAACTAATTCCCTCTCTTGTAAAACTCAAATGACATTTTAATACAAGTTTAGTATTAAAGCAAGTAACTTGCTAAAACAATGGATTTAGATGCAAAATGTAAATTTTTTTTTACAAATAAAGTCAAAAAAGTCAATTATAAAATCAAAAATGACTTTACATGAATATAAGATACAAATTTAATGGGGATTTAATTATAAGAACACGAAAGGAGATTTTATGGGGAATTTTGATTTGAAGTATGCAGCTTATGAAAGAGCAATGCAGCAGCACAATTATTTTGGCTTGAGAGGAGAAGCTATAGGTGAACAATTAGGGCGTTATGCTGAAGCTTTGCAGTATAAAGAAACAAAAGAGGCAAATAGATCTGCTGGTCGAGAATTTGGACGTCAATTAGCAGCGGAACGTAGAGCATTGTCTCAAACGGAACAAAATTCTTTGTCATCTGGATTAAATGGAGAACAAAATGCTACGAAGTCGGTATATACAGTTCAGGAAAATGTTTCTAATAGTACAACAAGTAATGATATCTGGATTGCAGATAAAATGAAAGTAGGTACTTCTAAAAAGGGCTTTAAATATTATCTTGTAGATGCCCAAGGTCAAGTATATGAAGTTGATAAAAAAGCTTATAAAGCTGCTCAGAAAGGCAAAGCTGCAACTATGGATGGTGCTAGATTGTTGGACCCTAAAAAAGACAGAATACCTGAAAAAATAAAAAAAGTTTCAGAGAAAGTTACTGAAAAATTAAAGTCTAAAAAAGTTCAAGTTCCAAAACATAATTACAACATAATTACAGATCCTCAAGCTTATAATCAGCAAAGAGCAGATATGTATGAAAAATTATGGGGTAATTTTAGTCATCCGTCAAATACACCATTGGGAAGTGCAAAACCAACAAAAGCAAGTGGTGTAAGAACTTGGAAACAGGTTTTTGAGGAAATTGGTACGACATACAATCCTCCTAAAGTAACAGGAATTTTGGAAGCTGAAAAAAGAGCTGAAAAAATAATTAATGGAAACGAGACAAAACGTAAAATAGGAGAAATTTTGAATAAAAAAACAGAGTTCAATCCAGCTAATCTAGAAAAATGGTCAGGACACGCTCCAAATCCAACTTTACAAGCTATGAATGATTATTATAGAGAATTAGAGAAGCAGCCGACAATACAAACTGTAACTGACAAAATTGACGATTTGGGAAAAGTCGTAGCAAAGCAAGGTGACAATATTGAAAGATTGGGGAAAGTAATTGCTCAACAGAACGACAAAATAGATGATTTAGGTAAAGTTGTTGCAAAACAAGGAGACAAAATAGATGATTTAGCTAAAAAATTGGCAAAGACAAATAAAAAAGTAGCAGTGATAGCTGCAATAACTGCAGCAGCTGCAGGTACTATAGGATATTTATTGGGAAGTTCTAATGATAATGATGGGAGCAAAAAAGAGCAAGTATTACACGATGGCTCTCAAAGAAGTGATTCAATAGCTACGACACAAGTTTCATCAAGTTCAAAAACAGGTGGTGATGAACAATCAAAGGTAACTGTATCGCAAGGTACGACTGCTACTTTTGTAAATACTTCTCAAAATTCTCAACAAAACAATGCAGAAAATGTTGTTGTAAAAACGCCAGTATCCCAAGATTCTACAAGTGTGGAACAGGAAAGACAAAAAGAAGTAAGCACACCATTGAATCTGAAAAATGGAAAGTATATAACTCAAAAATATGATAGCTTCTGGAATATAGCAGAACGATATTTAGAAGAGAAGTATTCTAGTGAGCCGGGAAAATACAAAAATTTGTCGCAAGAAAAACAAAATGCCATGATACAGAAAGAAGC
>CALUVP010000149.1 GCA_944324215.1 Candidatus Gastranaerophilales bacterium
TCCACATCCTTAAACTTGTCACTTGCCTTAAGCAATTTCACAAAGTCATCTGTTTTTAGACTAAACGTTACGTAAACAGGTGAAACACTCGCTACATTGACTAAAGAACCTGATGATGCTGTTACATAATTCCCTTCAGTTATATTAACTTTACCAATTCTTCCATCTATTGGAGATTTAATAGTTGTATAACTTAAATTTACTCTCGAAAGCTCTAATTGCTGTTTAGCAGCATCTAGTAATGCTTTATTTTGGTTTCTTGCAGCTAAACTCTGGTCTACGTCAGATCGGCTTATCAAATCCTCTTTTACCAAAGCACTTGCTCTGTTCCATTCTTGTTGAGCGTTAGTGTACAGTGCTTGATATTGATTCACTGTCGCCATTGAATTATTTACAGAAAGCTGATATTCTCTAGGATCTATCTGGAATAATGTCTGACCCTTTTTTACAAAATCACCTTCATTAAAATATTTCTTAAGTAAAAACCCCGAAACTCTTGCAATTACATCAATAGAATATTGAGCTTCTACTCTTCCGGTTGATTCTGCTGACACATTAACCTTTTCCATGTGCGGGTTATCAACTACTACTTCCTTTGGCATACTCAAAGCTCGTTTTTGTATCATACCCATTACAAAGCCGGAAGTTTTATTATATATTATAGGGATTATAATTATAAGTAAAACAATAACTGCAAACTGCTTGCGCGTAAGTTTTATTTTCATACCTCTCTCCATTTATTTTTAAGCTTTTTATTATAATAATTTTAAAATTGGATAATATTTCTGTCAATTCTTATTATTTATTTCAATCATTTGCAGTAGAAACTCTAAACTGCGTATTCCTTCTGTTTAGACAAATTCATCGGATTCCAGTTATCATTAAGATTATTTTTTATAAGATTTTTGTAATAATCTTCTTTGTAATCAAGCATTTCTAGCTGTTTATTCAATTCTTCCATCTGTTTTAAGGCTTTTTCTTTAGTCGCTCTAATAATTTCATATCTTTCGGCAATAGTAGAATCACCCACAATACACAAATCTATATACCTTTTAACTAATTTACTTTCTGTGCCAACAGAGCGCAAACATTTAACAATTTTTACCCAATTCAAATCATCTTCTGAAAACATTCTAATATTGTTTTTATCACGTGTTACAAAAGGAAAAAATCCGCTTTTTGCCCAAAATCTTAAAGTATGTTCAGAAACTTCCATTTTCTCAGCAACTTCTTTTATTGTATACATAAAAAATTCCCTCCCTTTGCCTTCAATATTTCCTTTGCCAATAATTTAACACAAAAAAAATTCTCTCACACAAACTATATCGGAGAAGCTAAATTATACCAACTTCTCCGATCAAACTTTTTGTTATTAATTATAATTAAACTTATTAATTCAAACCTAACTGACTTCTGTAAAAACCGTTGCTTGCAATCTTTTGTTCAACTAAGTTGTTACCTGAAGATGAAGCCAAATACAAACCGCTCAATTTATCTAATCTTCTTGTTAATCTGCTATCAGGATAAACTTTTGAAGCAACTTTTAATCTTGTCCAGCAAGAAGCTTCTTTTTGAGTAGCAAGAGTTTCTTCTTCTAAATCTGCACTATATCCTGTATGGAAGCTTTCGTGAGCTATTAAACAAGCAATTTGTTCTGCAGGAGCATTTTTATATGCTGAATTAATTAAGATAACTCTTGTTCCATAGCTATTGTATGTGCTTACTGCAAAAGCATTTTTACCGTTTGTTACCATTGTAAGGTCATCAAATTTTATTCTCATACCATATCTTTGAAGGTTTCTGAAAACATCTTGTTCACCTGCTTGTTCAAGAACTCTCATTGCTGCAATAATTTTTGCATCTGATGAGAATGTTTGAATTCTATAAGCAAATGCTTGTCCTACACTCATAAATAAAAACGCAAATAACACTAATACTACTTTTTTCACGACATAACTCCTAATCAACTTTTTCCTATGTGAGTGATTACGGTCTGTTTTTCGGAATCTTTAGCGTTTGTATTAGTGTTGTTACAAAACTTTATAAAAAGTTATGATTTTTATTCAAAGAAAGGGCTAAAACCCGCATTTTACCTGAGTGGTTATACAAAAATTTAAGTTTTAAGATATAATAAGAACAAATATACAAAAATGAGACAATTTTACATTTCTTAATATATGGAGGGTTTATATGAATCGCAAATTCTGGAAACGACTTGGTATTACGTTTTTGAGCTTAATCGCATTTATTTATGTATTATTTTTGGCTCTTCCTTTAATTTTAAACCCGATAATTGAAGGTTATATTCCTCAAATCAAAGATATTATCAAGGACACAACAGGATTAAATTCTAATCTTGCGAATGTAAAACTTGTAACTACTCCAAAATTAACAGCCGGATTAAAAGCTGAAAATTTTGAACTTTTATTTCCTGACAATAGAAAAATCCTAAGTGCAAACGGTTTCAGAGTAAAAGTGTCCTTACTTCCTATTTTGACAAGAAGGATTGAAATTGACGCAATACAACTAGAAAGCGCAGATGTAAATTTAAAAGTCAATAAAGACGGAAGCTTTGAAATTGAAGAATATTTAATAAAAGAAAGTGATGATACTAAGAAAACAGAAACTCAAACGCCTTCCTTCACAAGCTTGCCATTTGGATTTAAGTTATCAAACCATCTTCCTGATATAGAAATCGGAAATTATACTGTAACAATTACCGACGGTGTTGACGAATATACTATTAGCGGTTTCAATACCAAAGTCAGCGATTTTATCTTAAATAAAAGTATAAAATTAAAAGCAGAAGGAAAAGCAACTTTAAAAGGTCGCGAACAATTCAGTTATAATATAAAAGTTTTAAACAAAATCATGCCGGATATTGAGCTGAATGAGCTTGTTTTTAACCCAACTCCCACTGAAGAAAAAAACAAAGAAGAAACGCCCAGAATTGATATTATCGGGATATTAAACGGGATTTATTCTAATAATTTGACCGCAAAAGCTGAAGCAGATTTAACAATTACTAAAGAAAGTATAAAAGGTAAGGCAGAGATTACAAATTTGTCAATCATAAATTTACCCTCCAGTTTTGTAAAACTTAAATTTAAAGAAAATAGTATAGATATATTGTCAGATATTTATACTGCAAAAAATGAAGTTTCAAAAATCGACGGGATAATAAAAACAGGAAAACACCCGAATATTGACTTAAACTTAAAATCAAAAGTAGAACTCGCAAATATTTTAAAAATAGTTAAAGATATTGCAGTAATTTTTGATATTAAAGATTTGCAAACACTGAGTGCGAACGGTAAATTAGATGCCAATTTTAATATCAAATCAGACCTAAAAACAATCAAATCAAGCGGATATTTGAACATCCCAAATGCTGATGTTTATTACGGATTATACAAAATCGGAGTAGATAAAATTAATGCCGATATCAAACTTGATAACAATAATATTAATATTAATAATATAGGATTTACTATCCTAAACCAACCTCTAAAATTATACGGAACAATAACAAGCGATGCTGTTAGTGATTTACACCTGAACGCTAATAATTTAAGTTTAAAAGGACTTTTGGTTGCTGTAGGTCAAGCAGCCTTGATGAAAGAAAACCAAATAAATTCCGGCTTAATTTCAATGACAGCGGATATAAAAGGTCGCTTAGATAAAATTAATCCGCAAGTAAAAATTGATTTAAATAACATTAATGTAAAAAATATTCCATCAGATACAACTTTAAAATTACCGTCTACAACTGTTGGTTTAACTTCTGACGGCAAAACCTTCAGCGGTAATGCAACAAGCTCTAACATTTTAGTATCAAATCCTTGTGCTAAAGTTTCTGTTCCAAAAATTAACGCAACAATAAAAGAAACAGAAATAGAAATTTCTCAAACACCTGTAACAATAGAAAAAATTAATATAAACGTCTCAGGTAAAATCAAAAATTACCTAACAGAAAAAATGAACTTGGATTTTATGACAACAGGAGATATAAAATCTAAATTGAACGGAACTGTAAACAGTGTAAAACAAACCTTAAATTTAGTTTACGAAACAACAGACTCATCAACCATAATTATTCCGATGTTTGATAAATCAAAAATGACTTTTACAGGAAACATTCATATATCAGGAAATATGCTGAACCCAACCTTAAACGGTTCTATTAGTATACCGACTTTATCAATCCCTGAAATTCCGGTAAATATGACAAATACTGATATCAAACTCCAAGGTCAAATTTTGAACGGAAGCGCAACTGTACAAAAATTCACATCCGGCGGAATTGAAGCAGAAAATTTAACAAGTGACTTTTCGTTAAAAGGCAATGATTTTTATCTAAAAAATCTTAAAGGAGATGCTTTTGAAGGAAAAATCAACGGAAATATTATTTACAACATAACAAATGCTAAAACGAATGTTGAAATGACAGGCGAGAATATGAACGCCGAAAAAACTGTCCGTGGTGGTGTTGGAATTAAAAACGCTATTTCAGGGACATTAAATTTCAATACAAAATTATCTCTTGTTGTTGCAGACTACAATGATATGATGAAATCCTTGAACGGTAACTTGAAATTTAATGTAAAAAATGGTTCTTTCGGCACAATAGGACGCTTGGATAAGTATCTTCTTGCAAATAACATACTTTCAAATGCATTACTTAAAACAACAACCGAAACACTCGTGAAAAATTCCAATTTATCAGACACAGTCAAATTTGACTACATAGACGGAAGCCTTAATTTTACGAACGGCTGGGCAAATATAAATCCGATAAAGAGTTCAGGCAAAGCGCTTGCTTACTACATTACAGGAAAATATAATTTGCTAAACGGTACTACAAATATAAATATTCTAGGAAGATTAGATTCTCAAATAGTGGCAAAATTGGGACCATTAGGGCAACTTTCTGCAGATAAATTGTTATCTTATATTCCAAAATTCGGTAGCTCTACATCAAATATCGTAAAATCACTTACAACAAATCCAAAAGGTGAAAATATAGGAGCAATTCCGGCTCTTACAAGCGGTAGCACAAGCTATAAAGATTTTAAAGTCCAATTTAACGGCGGTTTGGAAAGCACAAGTTCAATAAAATCTTTCAAATGGCTTACAGATGTTGATATGAGTGCAATAGAAACCAAGTCCGTAAGTGATACGATAAAAGATATAAAAACTTCAGTAAACCAAGACTTCTCAAATACAGTTAATAGTGTAAAAGATGCCGTTTCAGCATCAAAAGAGGAATGGAGTAATACAAAAGAACAATTGAAAAACAGCGCAGAAGAATTAAAAAATCTGTTTAACTTCAAAAAAACAGAAACAGAAGCATCTCCACAATAACCCAAATTTCAGACCCACTAATTGACATGAGCCTGCTTTTTGTAGTAATCTAGGAACAGACATGTCTTAAGGGGAAGGGATTTAATGTATATAAAACAGTTGGAGATAGACAACTTTAAGTCGTTTGCGAATAAAGTCGATATTCCTATGCTGCAAGGATTTACGACAATTTCCGGTCCAAACGGTTCGGGAAAAAGTAATATCATTGACAGTATCTTGTTTGCCTTAGGCTTATCCACAAGCCGAACCCTTCGTGCGGAAAAACTCTTCCACCTGATATCAACCTACAACAAAAGAAACGAAGCTTATGTCAAAGTAACCTTCGGCGAAACTGAGGATGGCGATTTTTCAGTAGCAAGACGAATAAGAAAATCCTCCCAAGGTTTCAACAGTATTTATTATCTTGACGACAAAATCGCAACCCTAAGCGACATTCACGCAAAGCTTGAAAAATACAACATCACTCCTAACAGCTATAACGTCATGATGCAAGGTGATGTAATGAGTATTACAAACTGTACTCCAAATGAAAGACGAAAAATCATTGACGAAATCGCCGGAGTAGCAGACTTTGACAGAAGGATAGAACAAGCAACTGGCGAATTAGATACGGTAGAAAAGCGTGTTGTTAATTCGACTTTAATTTTAAATGAAGTAAATTCAAGACTTGAGCAACTGAATGAAGAAAAAGAAGTAGCACTCAAGTACCAAAAATTAAAAGACGAAAAAACAGCATTAGAAAGCCAAATAAATACAGTAAAATTCTTTGATTTGCGCAGAAATCTTGAGAAAGCGCACGAAAATATCTTAGAATTTACCAAAAGAAAAAAAGAAGAAGAAGTTAAATCCAAAGACCTTGAAGAACGCTTAAAATTAATAAAAGAAAAGTATGATGAAATTTCTAAAACCATTACAGAAAAAGGCGAAGGACATCAGCTTGAATTAAAACAAAAAGCGGAAGAAATAAAAGGCGCAATATCACGCAAAAATTCTTCAATAGTATACGCTGACAAGCAAATTCAAGATAACCTAAAAACCATTGAAAACACCAAAAACGGAATAGAAGTTCAGCAGGAGAAAATCAAAGATTCAGAACTTAAAATAACCTTAAAGCAAGATGAAATTAAGGGTATTGAAAAAAATATTGAAGAACAAAAGGGAATTTTGCACAAAATTCTTGAAGATATGTCAGGGCTTAATGAAACCGCAGAAAAACATATCGAAAAACGTAATACATTAAGAAAAGAACTTGAAGAGCTTCAGGATAAAGAAACTAAACTTATCCAAAAACAAGCCCCCATGGAAGCCGAGTTATCGACCAAGAAAAAGGCTTTGGAGGAAGCTCGAACAAAGTTGAATGAATTAGAAGCATTTAAGTTAAATTTTTCAGAAACAAAATCTTCAAAAGAATTATTAATAGAACAATTAGGTAAAGAACTTGACGATTTCAAAATCATCCTTAAAAATACATTGTATGAGTATGATAAAACTAAAAATGAAATCACAGACATGGACTACGATCTTCAAGCTGCGCGTAAAAAAATATATCAGCTTGAGGCAGTTAAGCAAGCGAACGAAGAGGCTAACCTCGGACGTGCGGTTGATACAGTTGTAAATGCTAACATTCAAGGGGTTCACGCTCCTTTGATGAAACTTGGTCAAGTAGACGAAGAGTATTCAACTGCTATGGAAATTGCAGTAGGCGGAAGAATGGCTCACATTGTGGTTGACGACGAACACGTTGCTTCAACCTGTATTGAGCTTTTAAAATCTTCTAATGCCGGAAGAGCTACATTTGTTCCTCTTAACAAAATCGTAAAATGTCCTCGTAGCTTAAATCTCCCAAAAGACAAAGGCGTAATTGATTTTGCAATTAACCTTATAGATTTTGATGATGAGTATCTAAATGCGTTTTACTATGCAGTAGGTGACACCCTTGTAGTAGAAGATCGTTCTGTTGCAAACAAACTTATCGGGAAATACCGAATGGTAACCTTATCCGGAGATTTGTGTGAAAAATCCGGTTCAATTACAGGTGGTGCGGTAAGAAAAACAGGACTAAAATTTGCGCAAAATTCTGATAGCGAAATTGATACATTTAGATCAAGACTCAAAGAAATGGAATCAAAATACGCTGCATTAGTTTCTAAACGTTCCAACTTGGAAGCAAAAATGGAGGATGTAAGAGGTAAGTATTCATCTTCTACAACAGAATTTAATAAGGCCAAATTAGAGCTTACAAATTTAGAAACAAGCTTTGCAAATACTCAACAAAATATTGAAGAAAAACAGAATTTCATAAAAACAACAGAACCTGAAATTACCACTCTTGAAAAGTCTTTAGACAAAATGGAAGAAGAACATATTGTAATTTCAGAAAAAATGACAGATGTTCAAACTTCGATTAGCGAAGTCGAAAAGTTAATGAATGATGCTGATTTGAAGGATTTGAAAGAAAAGACGGCCGGAGTTGAAGCAGAAATTAAGCGTTATGAAAAGAATATGGCAGATGCAAACCACGAAATAGAAGGTTTACATCAAAAAATCGATTTTATACATACAACAATTACGACTCTTAACAGCACAATAGATAATTCTATTAAGACAAACAAAGATTTAGAGCTGGACAAAGCCAAATTCACGGAAGAAATTAAAGGCTTAAATGAGCAATTAGAAGTTTTAGAGGTTCAAATAAAAGAAATCACAGAAAAGCTCGGCGAACTTCTTAAACAAAGAGATGAAATCAACAATGATTTGGTAAAAGTTGAAACAGATAAGAATTTGAAGGCCAATGAAATAGAAAAAATTGCAGAACAAATTGAGTCATTTAAGGCAAGAAGGCGCGAACTTGAACCGCAATTGGAAGAAACAAAAAACATTTTAGAAGAAGCGGGAGTAAATGTAAATGATTTAACTCCTGTTGAGATGTCGATAGACGAAATAACCTCACGTATCCAAAGATTACAAAGAAGAATGGATGAATTGGGTGCAGTAAATATGAAAGCACTTGAAGAATTTGATAGTGTTTCTGCCCGCCAACAGGAACTACAAAATCAAATTGAAACTCTAAGCCGAGAAAGAGAACAAATTTTAGAAAGAATGAAAGGTTATGAGGATTTGAAAAAGGAAACATTCCTCAAAACTTATAACGTATTAAATGAAAACTTTAAAGATATTTTCCACAAGCTTTCAGACGGTGAAGGAACTTTGATATTAGAAAACGAAGAAAAACCTTTTGAAGGCGGTTTGGATATTGAGGCACAACCGAGAGACAAGAAGAAACAGCGTCTTGCAGGTATGTCAGGCGGAGAAAAGGCACTCACAGCACTTTCATTTGTGTTTGCAATCCAAAAATACATGCCGGCACCATTCTACGCTTTTGACGAAGTGGATGCAAGTTTGGACGGTATAAACGTTGAAAAGTTGGCACATATCGTTCAATCTCAGGCAGAGACGACACAATTTATTGTAGTAAGCCACAGAAAACCGATGATAGAATCAGCAAACAGAACAATCGGTGTAACTCAAAAAGAAAAAGGGATTTCAAAAGTTACAGGGGTTAAACTAAGAGATTAGATGAGCAATCCGGTACAAATACAAAATTTAATATACGAAGTACGTGGTTTTAAGGTTATGTTAGACAGCGACCTTGCAAATTTGTATGAAGTAGAAACCAAGTCACTTAACAGATCTGTAAAACGCAACATTGAGCGTTTTCCATCACATTTTATGTTTCAATTAACAAAAGAAGAATGGGATAATTTAAGGTACCAAAATGGTACCTTTAGAAAAGATATTAGAAAATACCTTCCATACGTTTTTACCGAACAAGGAGTTGCAATGCTTTCAAGTGTATTGCGTTCGAAAAAAGCTATTCTAACAAATATTCAAATAATGGATAGTTTTGTAAAAATGCGACAATGGGCAATAGAAAATCAGGAATTAGCACAAAGACTGGCAGATTTAGAATATTATTTTAAAGAACATTGCAGGGATAACAAAGAAGATATGAAAGAAATTTATCAGGCAATAGATTTGCTTATGGATAGGACAAAACCCTCAAAAATAGGGTTTTAAACATACTTATTTTGAAGGATTTGGAGTAGTAAAATAACTAGTAAAATACAAATATGGCAGTAAATAATATAGACAATTTGAATATAATACACAATCATCCGGGATTAACGGAAAAACAAGAAGAGTACGTACAGGAAGCAGAAGTTGACGGAATAGAAATTCTTGTTAACATGGCAAAGCACGGCAAAATTGATCCTTGGAATGTTGATATTGTAGAAGTTACCGATAAGTATTTGATGCACTTATTTCAATCAAAGGCACAAAATCTAAGACTTACAGGAAGAACACTCCTATTTGCTGCAATTCTTTTGAAATTAAAATCAAATGTTCTTGAAGGCTTGGATATATTGGATTTTGAACCGCAAAGAGAAGAAGATTTTAATTATGATGATGAACTTCCTCTGGATTATCAAGAGGAAGAATACATTCCGACTAACAACGTAATTTCTATAGACGAAGTTTTACAAAGAAGGACAAGCGTAAGATTAAATCACAACCGTGTGGTTACATTGAGAGATTTAATTCGTCAATTGGAATTTTATGAAATGCTTGATAAAAAGCAATCATTAAAAAATGCGCATGAAAGAGCAAAAAGACGTGTTCAAAATTACGCAAAACTTTCTCCTGATGACATTATAAATCTTGCACATGATGAATATATTGAAAACGGAGTTCAAAGACTTAAGGCTAATTTGTCTGAAATTTTAAGCAGACAGGATAAAATAGAATTAAATGAATTAACACTTCTTGGAATGGATAAAATAAGTGCTTACATTGCATTATTATTTTTATCAGCAGAAAGTGATTATGAATTAGTACAAAATGAGTTTTATTCAGATTTGTATGTAGTCAGAGGTGCATATGGAACAGTTGAAAGCTAGAATTGAGGCAGTTTTATTTACAACAGCACAGGCTCTTTCTATAAAAGATATAGCTGATATTTTAAATGAAGAAGATATTAATTTAGTAGAAGAAGCAATGTTAGAGCTTATTATGGATTATGCATCACGAGAGGGTGCTTTAGAAATAGATGATGAAAATGGTTATATTTTACAAGTAAAAGAAGAACATATGGATATTGTTGAAAAATTATGTCCT
>CALUVP010000150.1 GCA_944324215.1 Candidatus Gastranaerophilales bacterium
AATACATTTATTATTACAATAATAGAAGATATCAATGGGGGTTAAACAAAATGACACCTTGTGAATACAGAGAATACCTTGCAATGTCCTACTGACCGATTACGTTTTTAGGGGGACAATTCAAATAGCCCAACTTACTAACTAAAAAAACACACAAGATTTTCCTAAATATCAATCTAGCCGTACAAATCAATCTGGTAGTAAAATTACAGAGAGGGTAAAAAACTTGCACCTGAACAGATTAGGATTGAAAATCCGCTATAAAATTATACAAAAAGCTATAATAAATAGTTAATATTAGAAAATTTATTGCTGAGAGTTAATTAATTTTTCCAAATTTTCTCGAGCTTCATTTATTTTTTGCATCATCTTCGTAGCTTCTTCTATATTGTCAGGATTTCTATCTGGATGCCATTTTATAGATTGTTTTCTATATGCTTTTTTGATAACGTCAGCTGTAATCTCGGAATCTTCCGGAATTTCGAGAATATTTTTATATTCTCTAATTTTTTCTTCTGAAATCCCTCTATTTTGATTTGAATTATTGGCTCCTTGCGAATTATTACTTCTGTAGGAATTATCATCATTTCTATTATTTGAACGAGAATTACCTTCATCAACTCTATATGTTCCACCGTTTGAAGAAACATCTTTAATGATAAGTTCACCATCTTGGATTGTAATTAAGATGTGATGACGAGAAATAGTATTGCTGTTAGAGATACCAATATCTGCACAACCAGTTCTTCCTAATGTTATAAAACCACCTTCTCGCAAGCAGCGTATAGCATTATAATATTTAGGAGATTTCAAATCTATAATAGTTCCATCATACAAACGAAGTTTTGGTAAATTTACGTAATCTAAAATATAATTTTCATTTTGATTTAAAGCACCATGACTAGGAATTTCAACAGCAGCTTGATTTTTATTGAACTTTTTAATTGCTTCTGCCCTAACATTTCTTTCTGCTTGACTCATTGCTTTTGTTGATCCATAAGATGAAACATCTTTGAGCTGAATTTGTCCGTTTTGTTTTGTAATAACTAGATGATGTCGAGAAACACTTCGAGAGTTGGAAATAACAATATCGCCATTTCTACCAAGTGTAATATATTCTCCTTCTTTAAGATTTTTTATTCTGTTTATAATATCTGCTCTGTTTAAATCAACAATTGTACCATCAAGTATTCTTAATGCCGGCATATTATTTAAATCTAAGATATATTGGCTATTTTGATTAAGAAATCCGTTTTCCGGTGTTTTTATTGGAGTTGCATTTTTGTCAAATTTTGCATAAGCTTCTGCTTTTTTAGGATCAATATTGCCAGCAGATGTATTACCTCTTGCCCTATAGTTGCCAGTTTGAATTGTTGTTTTAACTGTTGTGCCATTTGTTGAATTATCAATTACATAGATTTTACCATTACGTTTTTCAAGAATTACATGTACTCTTGATACAAGACCAGTTGGATCATCTATCTTTATGTCACCACTTCTGCCAATGGTTAGCCTTTCACCTTCAGGCAGCTTATCTATCCTTGATTTAATTTTTGGGTTATTTAAATCAACTTCAACAGTATTTGCTAAATTTAATTTTGCAGAGCCTTGAATTTCATAAGGTTGTCCTTTTTGCAAACATTCTTTTTTTACATAGGAATGTGATGAAGAAGCAGAATCTGCAGGTTTTGCATTAGGATCAGATGGATCAAAATTTCTCCAAATATCATCTTCTAATGTCATATCGTCAGCGAGATATTTGCCTTCACCTCTATTCGAATCATAGCGTCTATCATATTCTGCATAATCAAACTCATTGCCTAGATCTAATATATCATTTTTATAAGCACCTGAATTAAATTCATATCTATAGAACAATCTGCCGGTACTTCCCATTTGATTATCTCCTGTTATATGAGAACCTGTGGTTTCAAGTTTATTTTTACGTATTATATAATCTAAATCTTTAGCTATTTGTGCCATATCTTCATTATTTTTAGGATAGATAGTAAATGCTTTACCTTGTTGCTTACTTCCGTTTAAATATGAAGCTTCATAATCTGCATTGAATGTTTTCCATTCAACCCCTCTTTCTCTTAAGTATGGAATAATGACATCACACATTTCTCTCCAATCAGCTTCGCTAACAGAGAATAAGTGCATTTTCCAAGCTCCGTGATGTTGATCTGCGGGGGTATAGCCTCTCCAACACATTCCTGGATAGTCGTGCATATTATCAAACAAATCTTTTCTTGATTTCATCCAAGCAGAATGCGATTTACTCATTTGGATACCTTTTTTACTTCGAGTATATTTATCTAAAGGATTTACCCCCTCAGCTTTAATACCATTTTTTGCATATACGCTTTGTAAAGATTCGTTTAATTTTAAACCAATAGATTTGGCTCTTGCATATAGCTTGTCCAGTAATGTTTTCATATCATCTTTAAAATCTACAAACTTGGTTGTAATTTTATCAAGCAACTTATTAAAACGTTTCATGTCTGTCATAGAATTGATAGCATTTTCTATTTTGGTATAATATTTGGATAATCTTTTTCCCATTCTAGCGGTTCTGTCAGTCGCTGTTTCAATGATATTTAAGCCTAGTTTTCTAGCTCTGTTATTTAACTTAGTTAAAAGTTCACTTAATTCTGTTGGTGAATTTTTAAACTTTGTTGTTATTACAGTTTTAAGTTTGTTGTACCCAGTAGCATCTTTTAGAGTTTCTATACCCCGTTCTATACTTTGATAAATTGCGAATAGTTGTTCCCCTAATTTTTTACGCAAAGATTGGGCTTTTACTGGATCTTCAATAGATGGTTTCGGCTCCTTGACTCCAACTTCTTCATCAACCTTTGGCTCATAGTCTTTAGATTTGTCAACTTTTACCCCTTCGTCAGCTTTTGGAGTCTCAACATCTTCTTCATTTATTTTTGGTGCTTTTCCAGCAGTTCTTCTGCTTACCATTTCATCAAAAAGGTTTTGTAATGCTCGTCTTTGTCTTCTATTTTGTAAAGCATCTATCTGTTGCTGTATTCTTGCTAATTGTTCATCATTAAGATTATCTATATCAGCAAGTTTTGCTTCTAAGTCTTTAGCGACTTCGTTAAATTTCTCATCACTTAATTTACCAACAGATCTAGGTGGAGCAACTTCATTCGGATTATTTCCATTTCTAGTTGCTTTATCAAAACTAGATTCACTTTCAGGTATTTCATACTTTGGCTTATCAGCACCAGGTGGTGGTAATTTTTTATTTTCACTATCGTTAACTTTAGGAACATCTGCATCAGCTCCTGTTTTTGCACCTTTAACATCACCTACAGCACCTACAACATGTCCTGCGGTGTTACCTGCAACAGACATTAATAAATCCCTGACAAAAGCTTCTTCATCAAATTCGCCATATTGACAATATGTTTGTGCCAAAGATTGTATTGTATCACTTGATACTTCATATCCCATAGCACGAACTCTAGCAATGCAAACGGAAGCTCTATCTAAAGTTTTTGCTGATATATTAGGCACAATTTTTTTCAAGAAAGATTGAGCGGCTATTTTATAAGCTCCCATAGCTTTTGCATCTGCAATCATACCAACTTTCATACCTAATGCAGTTAATATACCATCCCACATAGCTTGTTCAGCGTCTGAAGTCCATTCTGCATTAGTCCAGCCATCAGCATCAGTTGAATGCTCTAATGCACTCATACCAATAGAAACTATTGCGGCACTTATCCCTCCAGCAATCATACCTGCTGTTCCAGAACTTACACCTAAAAATGCTGCTAAACTTCCTCCCATAGTAAATGGTGCTGCAATAGCTGCTCCAATCAAAACAGCCATATTAGTAACCATTTTACCTGTTTCAATTGTTGAAATATAATCATCTACCATTTCATCAGGGCAATCTTGACCGAAAGCATCTTTAAATTCTTGTTTAAAGCTTTCTTTTTTACTTTGATAGGAATCTTCTAAAAATTCATTAATTTTAGATGGGGAAGTGTTTAACGGAATTTCTGAACCTAATAAATCTTTTGCTATATCTGAAAGACCTTGTTTTAGTTGATTTGCGAGTCCTTTTAGCTTTTCGACTGATACAGGATTCCCGCTATTATCAACAATTATACTATCTTTTACAGAGTAACCATAGCCAGCTAAAGATAATTCTTTTCCTGTCATTTTAGATAATTTTTCCAATGTATCAATTATCGCAACAGATAATCTTTTTATATCCAAACTTACAAGTCCATCATTTAATTCTTGCCAACAAGTTGCAATATTATCTTTGGCATAATTCATAGCGACAAGTCGTTCAGCTTGTTGTTGAACTTTTTTTATGCTTTCAATATTAAAGTTAGTGCCAACTTGGCGTTCTGCAAAGACTTCTTCAAAACTTACAGAAACAGTTGTACCGTCAACCATTTTCCCAAGTTTGCCTTCTGCTGCTAATTTTAATAGTCTTATAGTTTCGGTATCGTGTTCTATTCTTGCTTCAATTTCTTCGCGTGTTGTACCAATTCCATATTGTTCACAAAAAATATTTATAGCAGAAGATACAATACCTTGACTATCTAAAGCTCTTTGGTAATCTTTTTTCATCTGTTCAAGTTTACGTTCCATAAGCTGAACAGTCATTTTATAAGCATTTTTTTGCTCTTCTGTTAATTGTTGTGCATTATCTGTTTCTACAAACATATTATCAGAATAATCTGTATTTTCTTTATAGTTATCAGAAATTATTTCAGCTGTAACTCCGATTAAAAATTTGCCTAAACCATCCCAAAATTCGGCTTTTTTCTTATATTCAGTTTTTTCTTTATTAAATTGTTGCATAACTTTTGCTAATGAACTGCCTTCAGCTTTAAGTTTCTGATCAACCATTTTTGCAACTTTTTCGTTACGAATTGCTCTAATCCCCATTGCTCTATTATCAAAATCCGAATTTTTTATAAGACGGAAAGCTACATTAGCAGCCTTTTCTTCTGGTAAAAGATTATTACTTGCAAGTTCTGCATTAATCAAATCAGATTTTGTTTGATCAAGTTTTTTACTTAAAAATTCATCAATAGAATTATAATTTTTTATTTTTAATAGCTGTTCTATTTTTGCAAGAACCTTTGGATCTTTGATTTGTGTAATCGCATCTTTAATATTATCAAAATCTCCTTCCAAAATTTGAAGGGTAGCTTGTTCCGCTCTTAAATTAATAATTTCTTCTTTTGTGTAAGCACCCTGCTCGATAAGCATTTCATTGAACTTTCGTATTTCTTTATGATCTCTTGATATTCCCATAAATGTATCGCATTCATCATAAAGAATTGCTTGTAAATATGCTTGACCTGCTATTTGAGGTTTGATCCCCTTTTTCTCACAGTATACTTTTAGTTTTGCTTCAACAGCTTTTCTATCCTCCGGAGAATCAATAGCTCTAATAGCTTGTTCTAAATATTCAATATCTGTTCCAGCTCCGCTAACAGCTTCTTCTGTTAAGTCACTTATTGCTTGTGCTTTTTCTTTGCCTTGTATAGCATTTGTTTCTGCTAAAATACCTTTAAGATATTTGACTTCACTATCCCACATTTCACCTTCGCAGTAGTCTAACAAATCTTTACAAGGGCTACCTAAACCATAGAAAGTGTTATGTTTATTAATCATTGCGTTAACCAAGCGGTATACTTCTCTTGCTTGTGCATTATCTCTAGCCCTATCTCCGGTAGGTTTAGGACATCTAATCATTCTGACAGCTTTTTTTATTTTTTCACAATCTGTACCAAAACCATCCCCACCATCATATAAAACTCTTGTAGCCATTCTTGCTTGTGCTTCATTAGCTTCTTGACCTTTTAATACACCATTATCAATCCATTTTTGAACAGTTTGTTCCAAGTAGTTTGATGAATTGTATATTTGTACAGGATCGTGATTTGATTCCAAATATATGAAATTTTCGATTGCTGAATATTTATCTGTTGGTGGGTATCCTTTTATTGCTAAAAGTCTGTTAACTTCTTTTAATTCTTCAGGGGTATCAATCCTAGAAATAACTGATTTTATCGTATCAATATCATTCCACCCCTCAGTTGCTTTTAATAAATCATATACAATTTGTTCTGCAGATGTTTTTGCAATTTTTTTGTTCTCTGCTTGTTGGGTACGTTGAGTTTCTTCCGCCTCTGTTGCATAGTATGTTTCTTTAGCATTTGTCATATGGGATATAATTTTAGAGGAAGCATTATTAATCCAATTTTGCAAGGAGTTTAAATCATTGATTTTTTGATAGTCACCATAGTAAATTCCTTCAATACCAAGAGATTTTGCTTGATCTACAAGCTTTTTACAAATGTGTTCCTTTACAGTATTTAAGTCTAACCCCCATTCTTCATCAATATCTTTAGCTAATGAAACACCATACTTTCTTTGATATTCAGATATTACAAATGCTACATTTTCAGTAGTAATAGCTCGTAATAAATTGATAGTTTTTTCATTAATTGAAGCTCCAATAATTTGATTATGAATTTTTTCTGCAAGTTGTCCTGCTTCTTGTCTTATAGTGTTTATGTCATATTTATTTTTAGTTCTTTTTGTTGCTCCACGTTTTTCTGCACCTTGCGTTTCTGTTATACTTTTATAAATATTTGGACAAAATTCTTTAAATTCTTCGGCGGAGATTTCCTTTTTATCAGAATCAAAATATCTAATATTACCGTATCCATCTTTGGTTACATAATAGCCATTATTTCCTTTTGCTATAACAGTTTGTTTTCTCATTCTTGCTTCTTTAGCTCTTTGGCGTTGGATTTCTAAAGTGTGATGATATTCTGCAATAGCTTCTTCTTTTGTTTTTCTGTCTTGTAATACTGTATCGTCAGCTTCAAGTTGTCTAGGAATTTTAATTTCTTCCCCAACATTAAAGTAAGCGTTTGGATATTTACCTTTTATTTTAGAACTGTTTGCTTTAATTAGATCTGTTACTTCCACTCCAAATGTTTCAGCAATACCCTTTATAGTTTCACCATTCTGAACTATAATTCCTAATGTGTTACCTTTTTCATCATAATTGAGAGAATATTCTTTTCCATCTACTAATTTTGTTTGTGACTTTAGTCTACCGTCAATATAAGTAGTTTCATTATAGTTATTACCATCATATTTTCTTTGGGTAACTTCTGTCTGATTTGATTCATTCGTTCTTGTTTTTACTTCAGTTTTGGTCCTACCATATTCTTTTATAATAGTAATTTTTGTACCATTTTCTTCTTTTGTAAGAATTTCTTCTATACCATTATAAATTATAGTTTCATTGGTCTCAGAATTTACTCTTTTCTTTAAAATAGCTTTTCCATTTTCATATGTATATTCTTCATGAATCTTAGGTTTTTTGTAGTCAATAGTTTTAGATACAGTTCTTCCATTTTGTGAAATAGTAACGACTTCTCCTTCTTCTGTGCTTTCTGTTTTTTCGATTTTTTCATTTCCGTCGGCATCTATAGTAGTAACCGTTTTTGTACCTTTAGCTTTGTCTATAACAGTTGTAATAACTTTTCCATCAGGAAAAATTTCTTCTGTATGTCCATCTTCAAATGTTACTAGTTCAGACTTTTCATGTTGTTTTACTTCTTTTACACCATCTGTCAATTCTGATAACTTGCTAAGAAAGTTAATTAATTCTGTTTTATTTTTTCTACCTAATGTTTCATTTTCATTAAGTTGAAACTTCTTTGATTCTTTCTCTGATAAATTTGTATCTCCTTTAGATTTTGGATCACAAAGAATTCGAATCTTTTTTATAAATTCGTTTAATTCATTTCTGTCGAGTTTATTCTCTGATTGACCATTCTTGTTAGTGTTAATACTATCAAAAATAGTATCAAGCACAGTGCCTTCTTTAATACCTAAATCTTCTTTAGTTATTCCACTTTTTAGTTTTGAAAAATCTATCTCGCCAAATTTCCCATTTTTACCTAACGAAATATTATTTGCCATTCTTATATGCCTCCAATCTTACGTAATATTAAATTTCTTTTTTTGTTTCATGAGTTGGTAACATATTTTCAATAATGTTACATGTCTTGTAACAAAATGAATGGAAACAATATATTTAGAGAAATTTTCAAGAGAATAATGACGTTTTAAATCAAAAATTGTAATTCTAACTCAGAATTGTAACAAATTTTGATGAATTGTAAAGATTCTTACAAAAAAACTAAAGTTTTCTTGGAATGTACCGATATATGACATGTAACATTATTGAAAATATGTTACATGTTTAGTAATGTTTTGATATGTTAAAATGTTGTCATAATGTACTAATGACGTGCATTATAAGCTGAAATCTTTTAAGTTTGAATCGATAATATCTTGATTTATTCCGATATAGCGGAGAGTAACAGAAGGTGTGGAATGATTTAAAATACTTTGTAACAATGCGACATCTTTTGTTTTCTTATAAAAATGATATCCAAATGTTTTACGTAATGTGTGTGTACCAATTTTTTCGGTTATTCCTGCTTTTATACAAGCATTACTAATTATTCGATATGCTTGAATACGTGTTATAGGTTTTTCGCCTCTTTGGCTAGTAAATAACCATTCATTGGGGGATTTGCCGTAAATATACTCACAAAGCGGAGTCCCGAAAGATGCTGTAATTGGTATTTTTCTATATTTTCCTGTCTTTTTTTCTTTAAGTTCAATATAATCAACATCTGCAACATCTTTGACTTTGAGTTTTAGAATATCTGAAATTCTAAGTCCGCTATTGATTCCAATTAGAAACAACAAGTAATCTCGCATTCCATTTCTCTTCAAAATTCGTTTTACAAGTTCAATTTTGACACAATCTCTAATCGGCTCTACAAATCCCATAATTAATTTTCTCCTTTTTTAATTGCTTAAAATACAGTACAACCCCACTTCTGATAGGGTTTCTTTCTTCATTTTCTAAAATATCAATAGAAAAAGGAAGAAATTCTAGATCCGCTTTTCTAGCTGAATAAATTTTAAGGTGTTATAAACCAAATTTATAATGAATTAATGAGAAGTTACACGAATACCATATTTTTTATAGAGTTCAGCTGTCCTTTTTCCCAAACCGCAATCGATGAGCTTGCAAATCTTGCTCCAATTATCAAAAATCTTAAGCATGATGCTGATAATTTGAATGTATTTTTTATAAATTTTCTTGATTCTATAGCCTAGTATTAAATTATGTC
>CALUVP010000151.1 GCA_944324215.1 Candidatus Gastranaerophilales bacterium
GGTTAATAAAAAGGTGCTGGAACAGTTTCATAATTTAAAATTAATTGCTCTCAGATCAGTCGGGTTTAATCATATTGATCTTGATTATTGCAAAATGCATAATATTGCAGTTGTGAATTCTCCTAACTATGGTAATATTACGGTTGCTGAGTTTGCTCTTGCATTGCTTTTGGATGTTTGCAGAAAAGTCACCGTATCTTATATGGATTATAAAGAAGGAAAAGTTCGTCCTGAAAACCTTATGGGGATGGAATTGAGTGGAAAAACAATCGGTATAGTCGGGCTTGGTGCGATAGGTTCTGCTTTTGCGAGAATTGCGTACGGACTAGATATGAAAATTCTTGCTTTTGACAAGTTTGAAAAGGATGAGATGAAGCAAAAATACAATGTGACATATACTGATTTTGATACTTTATTGAAAGAATCTGATTTTATTTCTATTCACGCTCCTCTTACCAAGGACAATTATCACATGTTTGATAAAACAAGTTTTGAAAAAATGAAAAAGAATGCGATTATAGTAAACACAGGACGTGGTGAGCTTATTGACAGTAAGGCTCTTTATGAAGCGCTTGTAAATAAGCAGATTGCCGGTGCGGGGTTAGATGTTTTGGAGAAGGAAGAAACAATTACTGATTTTGATTATATTGTTGGTTTAAATAGGCTCGATAAAAATGCTTTGGAACAAACTATTATTAATAATCAGTTGTTTAGGCTTGATAATGTTATTATAACTCCTCATACCGCATTTAATTCGATTGAGGCAATAAACAGAATCCTTAATACGACGATGTCTAATATAAATGAATTTGTTTTAGGTAATATTCAAAATAACGTTATTAAATAAATTAAAAGGGGTAAATTAAAAGGGGCTTATTTTTAAGCCCCGAAAATTATTACTATTTTTTGATTTAATGGTTCAAGAGAAAGATTACCATTTAATATACTCCTCATCAGAAAGTTATTTACAGGCTGGTTGGAGATTAGCCCGCTAAAGAGTTGTGGAATGTCCTTGAAATAACATCATCCTGTTGCTCTTTTGTAAGTTTAATGAAATTTACGGCATATCCTGATACCCTAACTGTTAATTGAGGATATTTTTCAGGATGTTTCTGTGCATCAAGTAATGTGTCTCTGTTAAATACATTTACATTAAGGTGATGTCCGCCTTTTTCTACATATCCATCTAATAAATTGATTAGGTTTTCTTCTTGTTGTGTTGCCATTTTTAGTCTCCTTATATTTGATAATTTTCTTATTTCTTTAACTTACATATTTATTATAAACCATGTTTTACAACATTTCTGTTGTTTATACAACATTTATAAAAATTTATTTTATTAAATCAGAAACAATTCTTGATGCCATAAATATTCCGGCACAAGAGGCAACAAATGGGGTAGAGGATGGAATTATTTTATTGAATTGTATTTCTTCACCGTTTTTAGTCGTAATATTTTCAATTTCTGAAAGTTTTTCTTGAACAGTAGGTTTTTCATCACTTGTTACAACAGTTATTCCGGAGGTAATATTGCGTTTTTTTAGTTGGTATAAAACATTTGAAACAAACGGAGCTTTTTTATCGTGAATTTCTGAGATATCAGAAATATATAGCTTTGTCGGATCAATTCTGTTTCCTGCACCCATTGAGGATATTACAGGAATTTCTAATTCTTTGCACTTTACTAATAGATTTATTTTTGAGCGCATTGTATCGATTGCGTCTGCTACATAGTTGATATTTTCAAAATTAAAATCATCCTGATAAAAATCGTCGATTAAATTTAGTCTAATATCAGGGTTGATGTCTAAAAGTCTTTGTTTGAAAAGTTCTGTTTTAGTTTGTCCTATGGTAGAATTAAGTGCAATAATTTGCCTGTTAATATTAGTTTTAGAAACTGTGTCAAAATCAATTAGTGTAAGTTCTCCGACTCCGCTTCTAGCAAGAGTTTCAACGCAATATCCTCCGACTCCGCCGAGCCCGAAAACTGCAACGTGTGAGGACAAAAGCTTCTTCTGAGAATCTTCTCCCCAGTACAAAATATTTCTGGCAAAGATGTTATCCATTTATTTTATTATGCCAAAACCTAACAAGAATACACAAACGATAAAAACTACTGCAACAATTCCTGTTAGTTTATTTAACCCTTTTTCTGCACTTTTTTGAGATGTAAACATCTGAGCAGCATTGCCAATCCCTGCAATGCCGTCACCTTTAGGTGAGTGCATAAGTATTAATACGATTAATAAAAGTGCTGATATAACTTGTACTGTCCAAGTGAATACTAACATTTATTCTCCTTTGTTCTTAGTGGAATATTTTCTTTTACCCGCGTGCTTTTTTGATAAAGTGTGCGCGTTTTGAGTTAAGTTTTATATTATCGAAAGTATACAAACGTGCAGGACGTTTTGATGATGATTTAGAAAACTCATTAAGTTCTCTTAATCCTTCTGTTGTTATAACTTTTTTCCTGAAATTCCTTTTATCAAGCTTCTTTTCCATTATCATTTCATAAGCTTTTTGCATTTCTGTCAGGGTGAATTTTTCATTTAAAAGCTGATATGCAACAGGGCACATTTCTAAACGTTCGCGTGTACGTTTGAGTGAATATTCAATAATTTCTTTGTGGTCAAATGCCAGAGGTGGTAAAGCTGAAACTTTATGCCAAGCGACATCAGGAGTTGTAACTACATTAACATCATCAGCTCTTATGAGTGCAAAATATGCACAAGTTATTACTCTTGAGACAGGGTGTCTTAAAGGATCTCCAAAAGTGTACAACTGTTCAAGATAAATGTTATCAACATTGGTTTTTTCTTTTAAAACTCGCATTGCTGCTTCATCAAGATTTTCTGACATTCTCACATATCCGCCTGGGATTGCCCACTTATCCTTAAACGGTTCGTTGCTGCGTTTAACTAACAAAACTTGAAGGGCATCATCTTTAATTGTTAAAATTACAATATCGACAGTAATCTCGTGAGTCTTAATCTCGTTGAACATTTCTACCTCTGATTATTTTCCTCTTAGGTTAATTGTATTATAAAAAATAAAAAAATGTAACAGATAACAGTTGAATAAGTGTATTTTGTTACATTTTTTTGTATTTATAATGCTTGTATTCTATTAAGCCTATATGAATTAGTGTAATTAGGGCTGTTATATATGATAAAGGTTTATGGGTTTTTCTGAAAGCTTTATTTCTCGAAACTCCGCTCAATATTGTTGCTCCAAGTCCTACTGTTGCAGCATACCCTGTGGTTTTGGGTGTGATAATTGAATTCTTGTTTATGGAATTAACTTTCATGTCTTTCAATCTAACATAGCCTATTTAAAATAACAATATCTTATATGGAGAGAAGCGTGGATTATTTTTTTCTTGCGGGTTTCTTTTTTGATAAGATTTTAAGATTTTTCGAGCGGCTAAGTAGTTATTATCTTTTATGTATAAATTTGCTAATCTAATTGTGTAATCTAGATTATTGGGGTATGTTTTAACCAGATATGTGTATTCTTTTTCTGCTTCTGTTCTGTTTATATTAAGCAGTATTTCTGCTTTTAAAAGGTGCAACTCTTCGTTATCTTGTATTTCTGATGCGTTTTTTATGTATTCTAAAGCCATTGAATTATGATTAATATAGAAATAAACAAGTGCTAAATTGTAGTATGTAATATATTTCATTTCACTTGTGTCAGACAGTCTTAGTGCTTTTTCTAAATTTTTTATTGCCTCCGGATAACGTTTTTCCGCAACTAAGCTTTCTGCTAAATCTATGTATCCGCTTGGAAGTGTTGGGGCATGATATATGTAATTTTTTGCTTCTTTTGATTTTGATTGGTTTACTTCTTCATTATCTCCAAGTACAAGATATGATACATATTCACTTTCAACATCTTTTGTATTGGAGATATCAGGTTTTATTTTGTACAAAAGTTTTAACGTATTAATATCAGCTTTGGTTATTGTAGCTCTGGAATCGTTTACTAATGTATTATTGTCTTTTGCAAGGTACATAATGTTATCTTTGTCAAAACTGTGTCCCATAAAGCCTAAAGAATGGAAAATTTCGTGAAGTGAAGTATTATAAATTTGATTTAAGCTGAATGGATTGCCTTCGGGATCTTGGAGATAGAAGTTTATATCCATGCGCTTAAGGGTAGAATTTATTACAATAGGTTCGGTGTATGCTACCACATATTTCCTGCCGTATTCCATTTCTTCTGTTTTGTTGTTTCTGAAAGTAACTACAATATCTGCATTTCCATCTGTTTTGGTAAATAATACCACTCCTAATTTTTCCCATTCAGAAAAAGCTTTATCTATTTCTTGAATATATTTTTCCGGTATGTTTTGGGTGTTTTTATATGTGTATGTTATTGGGAATTTTCCCCAACGTATTATTTTTTGGTTGAAAGGGGCTTGTTTTATGTAATTTTCCGGATATTGGCGGTGAATTTCGCGTTTTAGGTTATATAAAAATTCTTTTGCTTTAAATGATGCGCTGTCTTGAACTTTATCTTCAGCTATTGCAACCAATTTTTCTTGTGACTTGATTGTCAGGGGAGAATTTATTATAGAATTTACGTAAATTTCCCTGATTGAGTTGTCTTGATTACCCTCTTCAAAAGATTTTTCATAAAAATATTGCGCTTTTGCTATTTCATTTTTTTTATAATACCAATTTGCTATTTGGACATATATATCATCGGAATTTGTATAAAAATATAAACTTCCTGAAATTAATATCAGAAGTGTTATATAAAATAAGATTTTACTCCAAACAAATTTATTATCAGCACTAGAATTCTGATACTTTCGGATCATTTATATTCCCCTAATTAATTTTCTTCCTCTTTGGTTGAAATATTCTTTTCTTCTTCAGGACTATCTTTAACTCCTTTATCGATATTAAGAGTCTTAACCAAAGTCCTTACATCACCTTTTAATTTGAAATACTCTGCGAATTTAGGTGTTGTTTTTATATTGAAGGATCTGCCGTTTTTATCTTTGTGGCGAGAGATTAATCCTTTTTCTAAAAGTTCTTGTACATGTTCGTATGCGTTTGAACCTCTTAATTCCTTAAGCAAAGATTGTCTAATAGGTTCTTTTAGTGCTATTACGGTGAGGGTTTTTAATACAGGTGGTTTAAGTTCTACAGGACAAAGTTTTTCAACTATGTCTAAATGCTCCTGTTTTACTTGTAAGATGTAACCGTTTTCGTCATCAATTTCCAATGCGCCACCACGCGAAGCATAATCCATAATTAATTCTAATAGTGCTTCTTCTACTTTTTCTGCATCTTCTTCTAATATTTCTGCGATATCTTTTATTTGAAGCACTTTAGCTGTGATAAATAATACGGCTTCTATTCTGGATTTCAATTCTTCCATTACGCTACTACCTCTTCTTTATCAGCTAAAACACTTTTGGCATTTCCAAAACTTGAGTCAAAGTTTTCTGTTTCATTTTCTTCTGATATTGCTTTTGGCTCTCTTTTTACTACATAAAGTTCTGAATAAAATTCATCTTGTTCCAAATCATAATCACTTTCTACAGTTAAAAATAAAAGTGAAATATACGCACTGATTTTATCCATTCCAAGAAGTGTTAGTTCATTTAATTCTATTTTATCCTGTCTGCTTAAAATTTCCGATAAATTAGCTTTAAGTCGTTGTACTCCGTTTTCGATATATTCATCATGTGCAAGATTAATAATATCATCAGGAGAAAGTTTTGCGTAATTTTGAACACGTCTTTTTGCTCTTTCGTGTGCATTTTTTAATGATTGTTTTTTATCAAGCATCTCATAAAATTCTAATTGACGAATCAAGTCTCTCAATGTAACCACACGGTTGTGATTTAATCTTACGCTTGTTCTTCTTTGCAAAACTTCGTCTATAGAAATTACGTTGTTAGTTGGAATGTACTCTTCCTCTTGATAATCCAATGGAAGTTCATCATCGTAATTAAAATCTTCTTCTCTTTGAGGTTCAAAATCCAATACATCTAAGCCTTCAAGTACATTTGATTTTAACTTCAAAAGAATTGCAGCAAATAAAAGCGTTCTTCCTGTAAGTCTCAGGTTTTGCGCTTTTGATTGAAATAAGTGCATCAAATACTTATCGGTAACTTCTACAATATCAACGTTCCACGGATCAATTTTGCCGTGCTTTGCCATATTAACAAGAATTTCTATCCCGTCAACTTCTGCTTCTTGAACGTATTCTTCTTGTTTTTCCGTTAATCCCTGATTATTGTGTATTAAATTTATACTGTCTATATTATTTACTGCCATATTTGTATTTTACTAGTTATTTTACTACTCCAAATCCTTCAAAATAAGTATGTTTAAAACCCTATTTTTGAGGGTTTTGTCCTATCCATAAGCAAATCTAT